>NZ_JACNDD010000191.1:0-11085 GCF_017351395.1 Pseudomonas sp. FW305-28 | reverse complement strand
CATCGTCGATGATTTGCCGACCGCCCATGCTGATGCCGCCTCGGTGGATGAGGGCGGGACGGTCAGTGGCAACGTCCTGAACAACGACGAAGGCGGCGCCGACGGGCCGGCCGCGAGTGGTGCCGTGATTGGCGTGCGCGCTGGCAACGACACCTCGACTCCGGCGATCGGTGGCTTGAACACCCAGATCAATGGCACCTACGGCTACCTGACCCTGGACGCCAACGGCAACGCCGTCTACCACAGCAACCCGAACACCGTCAGCGCCCCAGGCGCGACCGATGTGTTCACCTACACCGTGCGTGACGCCGACGGCGATGAGAGCACCACCACCATCACCATCGATGTCCACGATATCTGCCTCGTCGCCACACCCGACCACGAAATCAGCGTCTACGAAAAAGCCCTCGACCTGAACCAGGATGGCCAGGACCTGGCCCCCGGCACCGTCACCGGCAGCACTCCGAATGCCACCAGCGAGACTGCCAGCGGCAGCCTCGTCGGCTCGATCAGCGGTGCTGTGGGCGCAGTGACCTTCGCGCTGGTGGGCAACGCCACCGGTGCCTACGGTCAACTGTCGCTTCAGCCCGACGGTTCGTATACCTACACCCTGACGGCGCCAGCCACGACTACGCCTCACGCCAACGATGGCCCGAACGTGTTGAGCGAAAGCTTCACTTACCAGGCCACGGACTCGTTGGGCAACACGGTCACCAGCACCATCGTCATCGACATCGTCGACGACGTGCCCAAGGCCCATGCCGATTTGGCCTCGGTGGAGGAAGGCGGCACGGTCAACGGCAATGTGCTGGACAACGACGTGCTGGGCGCGGACGGTGGCATGGTGATCGGCGTACGCGCCGGCAGCGACACCTCGAACCCGGCCGTCGGTGGCCTCAACAGCCAGATCAATGGCACCTACGGCTACCTGACCCTGGACGCCAACGGCAATGCCGTTTACCACAGCAATCCGAACACCGTCAGCGCCCCCGGTGCGACCGACGTGTTCACCTACACCGTGCGCGATGCCGATGGCGATGAAAGCACCACCACCATCACCATCGATGTCCACGAAAGCTGCCTCGTCGCCACGCCCGACCACGAAATCAGCGTCTACGAAAAAGCCCTCGACCTGAACCAGGATGGCCAGGACCTGGCACCCGGTACCGTCACCGGCAGCGCCCCGAATGCCACCAGCGAAACCGCCAGCGGCAGCCTTGTCGGCTCGATCAGTGGAGCCGTTGGCGCAGTCACCTTCGCGCTGGTGGGCAACGCCACCGGTGCCTACGGTCAACTGTCGCTTCAGCCCGACGGTTCGTATACCTACACCCTGACCTCGCCAGCCACCACCACGCCTCACGCCAACGATGGCCCGAACGTGCAGAGCGAAAGCTTCACCTACCAGGCCACGGACTCGTTGGGCAACACGGTCACCAGTACCATCGTCATCGACATCGTCGACGACGTGCCCAAGGCTCACTGCGATGTCGCCTCGGTGGTGGAGGGCGGCACGGTCAATGGCAACGTGCTGGACAACGACGTACTCGGTGCCGACGGTGGTGCAGTCATCGGCGTACGTGCGGGCAACGACACCTCGAATCCAGCCATCGGCGGCCTCAACAGCCAGATCAATGGCACCTACGGCTACCTGACCCTGGACGCCAACGGCAACGCCGTCTACCACAGCAATCCCGATGCTGTCGGCGCGCCAGGCGCGATCGATGTGTTCACCTACACCGTGCGGGACGCCGATGGCGATGAAAGCACCACCACCATCACCATCGATGTACACAACAGCTGCCTCGTCGCAGAAACCGACCATGACGTGACCGTCTACGAAAAAGCCCTGGACCTGACCCAGGACGGCCAGGACCTGGCCCCCGGCACCGTCACCGGCAGTGACCCGAGCGCCACCGGTGAAACCGCCAGCGGGACCTTGGTCGGCTCGGTCAGCGGTGCCACGGGCGCCGTCACCTTCACCCTGGTGGGCAATGCCAGCGGTACCTACGGTCAGTTGCTGCTCCATCCTGATGGGTCGTACACCTACACCTTGACCTCGCCGGCCACGACCACACCCCATGCCAACGATGGCCCGAACGTGCTGAGCGAAAGCTTCACCTATCAGGCCACGGACGCCCTGGGCAACAGCACCACCGGCAGCCTGGTGGTCAGCATCGTCGATGACATACCAAAGGTCGTTGCGTCCGAGCGTTCGGTGACGGCGGTGGAGGTCGATTCGAACCTGCTGATCGTGCTTGATGTGTCCGGCAGCATGAAAGACGATTCCGGCGTGCCGGGACTCTCGCGTATGGATCTGGCCAAACAGGCGATCAGCGCCTTGCTCGACAAATACGACGACATGGGCGACGTCAAAGTCCAGCTTGTGACCTTCAGTGGCAGTGCCACCGACCAGAGTGCCGTGTGGGTGGACGTGGCAACTGCCAAGACGCTGATCGCTGCGCTGAGCGCGCACGGTGACACCAATTACGATGCGGCCGTGGCGATGGCCAAGACCGCGTTCGCAACCCCCGGGCAACTGACCGGCGCCCAGAACATTGGTTATTTTTTCTCCGATGGCAAGCCGACCTTGGGCGAAATCGGCTCGGCAGACGAGGTCGCGTGGAAAGCCTTTCTCGATGCCAACGGCATCAAGAATTACGCCGTCGGCCTGGGCAGCGGCGCCAGAAACGTCAATCTCGACCCGTTGGCCTATGACGGCAGCACCCACACCGACACCAATGCGGTGGTGGTCACCGACTTGAACCAGCTCAACTCGGTGCTTTCCGGTACCGTGCAAGGCGCGCCGGTCACCGGCAACCTGCTGGGCGAGGGGGGCTCGTTTGGCGCCGATGGCGGGTTTATCAAAAGCCTGGTGGTCGATGGCACCACGTACAGCTATGACCCGGCGGCCAACGGTGGCCATGGCGCGCTGACCGCCAGCGGCGGGCTCAACCATGGCTCCTTCAATACAGCCACCAACACATTGAGCATCGCCACCGACCACGACGGCACCCTGGTGGTGAACCTGGATACCGGTGCGTTCAGCTACACCTCCCAGACGGCCACCAGCACCTTGATCACCGAGCACATCGGCTACACCGTCAGCGACCATGACGGTGACCTGGCGAGCTCCAACCTGGTGATCAACGTCGTGCCCAACCGCCCACCGATCGCTGCCGACGACAACATCATCACCAACGTGCTGTCGGGCAACATCGTGATCCCGGGCGAGTTGCTGCTGGGTAACGACAGCGATGCCAACGGCGATCCGCTCACCGCGTCACCCACCAGTTTCAATACCGGTTGGGTCGCCAAAGGCGCGGACTTCACCGGCAGCACCGGCACGGCCAGCTTCACCGGCAACAACGTGCAGTCGATCAACCTCAGCCGCAGCGCTTTCGTCGCCAATACCGCGAGCATGACGGCGATGTTGGTGGTCAGCGGTGCATTGGGGATGGTGTCCAATAACAACACCAACGATGAAGACCGGCTCAACATCAGCCTTAAACAGGGCGAAACCCTCACCTTGGACCACAATCTTTCGGCCGGTCGCATCGCGATGGAGTATTCACTCAACGGCGGGCCATTCATTGCGATCAACGACGGGGCTTCCTTCACCGCGGCAGCGGATGGCAATTACCAGATCCACGTCACCAACATCGCCAATCCCGGCGGCGGTAATTCCAACACTGCGGAGAACTATCAACTGACCCTCACCGTCGACTATGCCGGGGCGCAAGACAAAACACCGGATTACCACGGCAGCTACACCGCCAGCGACAACCACGGCGGCAGTGACAGCGCAGCGGTAGGCATCAGCTATCAGGCGGGCCATACCCTGACGGGCACCAGTGGCGACGATGTGCTGTTGGCCGGCAACGGCGACAACCTCCTCAACGGGGGCGACGGCAACGACGTACTCAGTGCCGGTTCGGGCAACAACACCCTGAACGGTGGGGCAGGCAATGACTTGCTCTACAGCGGTACGGGCAACGACCTGCTCGATGGCGGTACGGGCAACGACACCGTCAGCTACGCCCACGCCACGTCGGCAGTCACGGTGAACCTGGGCCTGTTGGCGGCGCAGAACACCCTGGGTGCGGGCACCGATACATTGAGCCACATCGAAAACCTCGTGGGCTCGAACTTCAACGACACCCTCACCGGCGACGGTGCCAGCAACCGCCTCGACGGTGGTCTGGGCCATGACGTGCTCAATGGCGGTGGCGGCGACGACCTGCTGATCGGTGGCCTGGGCAACAACACCCTCACCGGTGGCAGCGGCGCCGACACCTTCCAATGGCAGGCGGGCAATAGCGGCCACGACGTGATCACCGACTTCACCCCCGGCATCGACAAGCTCGACCTGTCCCAGCTGTTGCAAGGGGAGAATGACAGCGCGGCGTCACTGGATGATTACCTGCATTTCAGCGTGAGCGGCAGCGGGGCGTCGGTCATCACCAGCATCGACGTCAGCGCCATCGCCGGCGCCACGCCGAACCAGACCATCGACCTGGCCGGCGTCAACCTCGCCAGTCACTACGGCGTCGCGCCAGGCGCGGGAGGAATCATCGGCGCAGCGGACACGGCGACCATCATCAATGGGATGTTGAATGATCATTCGTTGAAGGTGGATACGGTGTGAGGTGAGCTGAAACGACAAACCCCGCCATGTCCAAATTGGACATGGCGGGGTTTCTACATTCCAGGTTGGGATTGCCTGGTCTCAGATGAGTATTGATCGGCGCCTCTCTGTGGGAGCGGGCTTGCCCGCGAAGACGGCGGCACATCCACCATCACCATCCGAGACACACCGCTTTCGCGAGCAAGCTCGGCTCCCACAGGACTTGCGGTGTGGGCCGGATTCCGAGGGCATGCCGGCGCGCGCGGTAGGCGCTGTCGAGCGGCGCGAGGCTGCGATCTTTCCCCAGACACTTGAGTCTCAAGCGAACCAGCTCCTACAGAGCCCAGCGGGAGCATCTGCAGGGTTGGCCTAGGGCCTGCGCAGTGTTTTCTGCCTGAGGATATAAATCGTCACCAATACCGCACTGGTGAGCATGAACCCCCGCGCCCACGGCAGCGGCACCAGGTAGCAGGAAAAGAGAATGCTCGCCCACATCAATCCGATGGCATAGACCTTGCCCTTGAGCGGGATGCCGTTGCCGCTGAGGTAGTCGCTGATCCACGGGCCGAGGCGGGGATGTTCGACCAGCCATCGGTAGAAGCGCGGCGAACTGCGGGCGAAGCAGGCCGCGGCCAGCAGCAGGAAGGGGGTGGTGGGCAGTACGGGAACGAAAATGCCGATGACTCCCAGCACCACGCTCAGCCAGCCGATGGCCAGTAGAGCGTAACGCAGGATCAGCGGGCGGTTGCCGACTGGCGAGGGCACCCGGTCACTCAGTGGTGGCGAGGCTTGAGGATCGCCGGTTTCTCGTCCGGGGCGTTGCACAGCAGGTACAGGGCGGTGAGGGCTTCGGGGATCTGGACGATCATGTCGTCCATCAGGTTCGCGTCGGCGGCGATGTCGGAAAATTCCGGTTGCTCGTCGAACAGGCCCGAACCCACCATGATCGGCAGGAGCATTTCGCTGACTTCCTCTTCGGCGGTTTCGAACCAGGCGGCTTCGCGCAGGAACACGCCTTCCATGAAGCCGATGCACCAGCCACGCAGTTCCGAGTCGTCCGGGTCATCGCCCAGGTCCAGTTCGCATGGCAGCTCGAATTCTTCGTCGGAGGCCAGTTGACGGGCGATATGGGCCTTGAGGCCGACCAGGGTGGCTTCGATTTCGGCGCGCTGGGCTTCGTCGCTGTAATGCGGCTCTTCGGCGAACAGGGCGTCGATCCACTCACGATCCGGCACCGTTTCGGCGCAGATCGACAGGGCGGTCAGATAGCCGTGAGCGGCCACGTAGTCCAGCGCTTCCTCGTGCAGCTCATCGGCGTCGAGGAAGACTTGCAGGCGGGTCAGTTGCTCAGCGAAGGACATTACGGGCTACCTTGGGGAATAAACAATGCGGGAATTCTAGGCCTTCTTGAGCGCCCAGGCCAGCCGCGTAGTGTATTTGCCTTGTTGGTGAGGGCTGAACTGCGCGCATGCCTGGCACATATCGCCACAGGTTCGTGCCTCGTCCAGCACTCGCTTCAAGCGCCTCTTGTCAGCAGCCCCCTTTGCGGCGAAGGCCTCGGGTATACTGCCGCGTTTTGTGATGCCCTGCGGCGTCCGCCGGTTCGAAACGCGCACTTACGATTTGCCGGTGCAGCGTTTGCGATTCTGAACCAGCCTTGCAGGGATGTTTCGGTGATTTTTGGAGTTTCTATGCTCGAACAGGCTCAACGCGTCCTCAAGGACATCTTCGGCTACGACAGTTTCCGTGGCCGCCAGGGTGCCATTATTGAGCGCGTGGCCAGCGGTGGCGATGCCTTGGTGCTCATGCCCACCGGCGGCGGCAAGTCCTTGTGCTTCCAGGTGCCGGCGCTGCTGCGCAACGGCCTGGCGGTGGTGGTTTCGCCGCTGATCGCGCTGATGGACGACCAGGTCGCGACCCTCGAGGAACTGGGGGTTGCCGCCGCTTCACTGAATTCCACCCTCAGTGCCGAGCAACAGCGGGACCTGGCGACGCGGATCAAGCGCGGCGAAGTGAAAATGTTGTACCTGGCCCCGGAACGCCTGGTGCAGCCGCGCATGCTGGCGTTCCTGCAGAGCCTGGAAATCGCCCTGTTCGCCATCGACGAAGCCCACTGCGTGTCTCAATGGGGTCACGATTTCCGACGTGAATACCTGCAACTGGGGCAATTGGCGGAACTGTTCCCTGACGTGCCGCGCATCGCCCTGACCGCCACCGCCGACAAACGTACCCGCGAGGAAATCGTCGAGCGCCTGCACTTGCAGGAGGCCGAGCGGTTCCTGTCCAGCTTCGACCGTCCCAACATTTTCTACCGCATCGTGCCCAAGGAGCAGCCACGCAAGCAACTGCTGGCGTTCCTCGCCGAGCGCCGCAGCGATGCCGGCATTGTCTATTGCCTGTCGCGCAAAAAGGTCGATGAAGTGGCGGCGTTCCTGTGTGAACAGGGGTTCCCGGCGTTGCCGTATCACGCCGGCCTGCCCAACGACCTGCGGGCCTACCACCAGAAGCGCTTCCTCAACGAGGAAGGCCTGATCATGGTGGCCACCGTGGCGTTCGGCATGGGCATCGACAAGCCCAACGTGCGTTTTGTCGCACACCTGGACTTGCCCAAGTCCCTCGAGGCGTACTACCAGGAAACCGGGCGTGCCGGCCGTGATGGCTTGCCGGCCGATGCCTGGATGGCCTACGGCCTGCAAGACGTGGTGATGCTCAAGCAGATGCTGCAAAACTCCGAAGGCGATGAGCGCCACAAGCGTCTGGAGCAGCACAAGCTCGACGCCATGCTCTCGTTGTGCGAAGAGACCCGCTGCCGGCGCCAGACCCTGCTGGCCTATTTCGACGAAGACATGCCCCAGCCTTGCGGGCACTGTGACAACTGCGTCGATGGTGTGGAAACCTGGGACGCCACCGAACCGGCCCGCCAGGCCTTGTCGGCGATTTTCCGCACCGGCCAGCGCTATGGCGTCGGGCACCTGGTGGACGTGTTGCTGGGCAAGGACAACGAGAAGATCCGCAACTTCGGTCACCAGCACCTCTCAGTGTTCGGCGTGGGCAAGGCGCGCACCGAGAGTGAGTGGCGCTCATTGTTCCGGCAACTGGTGGCCCGCGGCCTGGCAGACATTGACCTGGAAGGCTACGGTGGCCTGCGCTTGTCCGAAACCTGCCGGCCCTTGCTCAAGGGCGAGGTTACCCTCGAACTGCGCCGCGACCTCAAGCCGGCCACGGCGATCAAGAGCAGCAAGAGCCAGGCCAGCCAATTGGTCCGTGGCGAAGAGCGCGATCAATGGGAAGCCTTGCGCACCTTGCGTCGCAAGCTGGCCGAGGAACACGGCGTGCCGCCGTACGTCATCTTCCCCGATTCGACGCTGCTGGAAATGCTCCGCAGCCAGCCCACCTCCCTGGCGGAAATGGCCCGGGTCAGCGGCGTGGGGGCGCGCAAGCTGGAGCGGTATGGCGAAGCCTTCCTCCAGGTCCTGGGGGGCGAGGTCGAAGCGCCGAAAGCGGTGGCCGATGTGCGCCACGAGCTCATCACGCTGGCCCGGGCCGGCATGACCCCGCTGCAGATCGCCGGGCAATTGCAGTGCTCGGAGAAAAACGTCTACACGATGCTGGCCGAGGCCATCGGCAAACAGCAGTTGTCCCTGGAACAGGCACTGGATTTGCCCGAGGAACTGATGGGCGAGGTACAGGACGCGTTCCTGGACGGCGAGGGCGAGTTACCGCCGGTGTCCGAAGTCGCCGCGCTGTTTGTCGGACGGGTGCCCGAAGGTGTGCTGTATTGCGTCAGGGCTGCGTTACAGTCGGAATTTGAAGTCTGATCAGTGAGTTGCGCTCCTTTAACGATTCAGTACAAGGCGAACCTTGCTTGAATCCAAAGCTCATGCTTAGCTGACTAATAATTAGTTTTTCTCTATTTCAGATCTGATGAGTTTTTTATGCCGTTAACCGATCAACACCGTTTTGGCATGCAGTTGGCGCAAATGTCTCGAGGCTGGCGCGCCGAACTGGACCGCCGCCTGGCCGGGCTGGGCCTGTCCCAGGCGCGCTGGCTGGTGCTGCTGCACCTGGCCCGTTTCGAACAGGCGCCGACCCAGCGTGAACTGGCCCAGAGTGTCGCCGTCGAAGGCCCGACCCTGGCCCGGTTGCTCGACAGCCTGGAGACCCAGGGGCTGGTGCAGCGCCAGGCTGTGGCCGAAGACCGTCGGGCCAAGAAAATCGTGCTCTGCGCACCGGCCCTGCCGTTGATCGAACAGATCGAAACCATTGCCACGCAATTGCGCCGGGAGCTCTTCGAAGGTGTCGACGAGGCGGACATGCGCGTGTGCATGCGGGTTCACGGCACGATCCTGGCTAACCTGGAAAAATCCTGAGGCAGATCCCTGGCCTCAGGCTTTTGAGATTCGCCGGTTAGCGAACTATAACCAGTACTAGGCGTTCCTATTGGGAGCGTTTACGCCGCGGTTGGTTCTGGTAATCGAAAGGGATGCCCATGCTTGAAAGTTTGCAGTCCACGTTGCGCAGTTGGGTCAACGTGTCGATCGTCGTGGGTGCCTTGGGGTTTCCGGCCTTGGCGTCCGCGCTGGGCCTTGGCGAGATCACGCTCCATTCCGCCCTGAACCAGCCGTTGCGCGCCGATATCGCCCTGGTCGATGTGGCCGGGATCGGTGAAGGGGATCTGTCGGCCAGCCTGGCGAGCCCGGACGACTTCAGTCGTGCGGGTGTGGAGCGGGTGTTCTTTCTCAGCAACCTGCGCTTTACGCCGGTATGGCGGGGTGAGCGCAGCTTCATTCGGGTGACGTCCAGCAAGCCGGTGGAAGAGCCCTTTCTCAATTTCCTGGTGCAGCTCAATCAGCCCAATGGGCGCCTGCTGCGCGAATACACTGTGCTGATCGACCCACCGGGCTCACCGGGTATCGTGCCGGCCCGTGACGAACCGTCCACGGCCCCGCAGCCTGCGACGCCGAGCCAGGCCACTCCGGCCATCAAGCCGCCCCCGGCGGTACAGGGCAAGCGTTACACGGTCGTGCAGGGAGACAACCCCTGGGTGATTGCCCAGCGCCTGCATGACGCCGGCAGCAACGCGTCGGTCAATGAGTTGATGCAAGGGATCCAGGCCCTGAATCCCGGCAGCGACCGGCTCTCCATCGGCCAGCGCCTGTTATTGCCCGACTCGGCCGTGCTGCCGACAGCGGCTGCATCCACCGCTGGCCAGGCCGCCGCGACCGATGAGCAGTTGGCCGCCAGCGTGCTGCAGAGCCAGGAGCAACAGAAGACCATCGAGGCTCTGCAGGCGCGGCTCCAGGCCCAGGACGAAGAAATCGCCGGCCAGCGCAAGCAGATCAGCGAATTGCAGACCCGGCTGGCCGAGACTCCAGCCCCCGTTGCGTCGGCGCAACCGCAACCGGCGCAGCCTGCATCGGAGCCGGCACCGGACGTCTCCCCCGTGACCGAACCGGTTGCAGAGCCAGAGAGCATCAATTGGACATGGGTGGCGGGATTGGTGGCCCTGTTGGGGTTGCTCGCATTGTTACTGTTCATTCGGCGTCGCCAGCAGCAGGACGAGTTGGAGCCGATGACCGAGCGCCCCGAGCCGATGCTGGAGGCGGGTGACGAAACCTTCGCATCAATCCCCGAGACGGAGCCGTCCGAGGCCGCGAACTCGTTCAACAACGGTGATGCGCCCCAGGGGGATGTGCTGGAGGGCGTCGGGATCTACCTGACCTACGGCCGTTTCACCGAGGCCGCCGGGCTGTTGCGCGCGGCATTGCTGGCCGAACCGGAGCGCACCGACCTGGGCCTCAAGTTGTTGGAGGTATTGGGCAAGCAGGGCGATGTCATCGGTTTCCAGGCCCAGGAACATCATCTGCTGGCACAAGGCGTCGATGCCGGAACGCTGGAGGATATCCGCGGGCGCTATCCCAAGGTTGCCTTGATCACCGCACCGATAGCGGAACAGGCACAACCCCTGGCACCGGTTCTTGCGCCTGAACGTGAACAGGCACCCAGTGACGAGTTCGAATTGGACCTGGACGCACTGTCCATGGACACCAGCTGGGACCTGGCGGATGACCAGGGCACCCTCGCTGAAGAAAAACCTGCGACGCCACTGGCCGACAACAGTGTCGAGGGCTTGTCGCTTTCAGGTTTCGACGAACCGGAGTTGCAATGGGAAGCCCCCCTGGAAACCGAGTCGCTGGACGATGATTTCCTCGATGGCTTTGCCGATGAAGAGCAGGCGCTGGAATTTGAGCCGCTGGCCCTTGAACCTGTTTCCCTGGACACCCTGTCCCTCGAACCCCAGGTTCCGGAACATTCGGTCAAGCTGGAACAGGCACAGAACTGCATCGACGATGGCGACCTGAAGACCGCCGTCACTCTG
Source organism: Pseudomonas sp. FW305-28 (assembly GCF_017351395.1). Lineage (NCBI taxonomy): Bacteria > Pseudomonadati > Pseudomonadota > Gammaproteobacteria > Pseudomonadales > Pseudomonadaceae > Pseudomonas > Pseudomonas sp. FW305-28. Next base: position 82 of record NZ_JACNDD010000191.1, on the reverse strand, counting down.
CTTGAAGAGCTGCTCGAAGAGGGGGACGAACCCCTCAAGCACACCGCCCGGGTGCTGCTGGCGGGGATTCGCTAAGCGCCAT
>NZ_JACNDD010000190.1:0-11335 GCF_017351395.1 Pseudomonas sp. FW305-28 | reverse complement strand
TCGGCTCCCACAGGGGAATGACGGTGGACGCGGTGCAAGGAACACCACCGATCCATTGTGGGAGCGAGCTTGCTCGCGATGACGTCAGCACAGCCAATATCAATGCCAACTGACCCGCCGCCATCGCGAGCAAGCTCGGCTCCCACAGGTAATGTTGTTACACTCCCGTGGCGAGGGAGCTTGCTCCCGCTGGGTCGCGAAGCGGCCCCAAGACCTGCCTTGGCAGCATCTCCCAGGTTCGGTGTTCAGCCCGGGACACCTTTTTGATGCTTCTTCAAGCGATACGCGAACTGCGCCCGGCTCAGCCCCAGCGAGCGGGCGGCCGCCGCGAGGTTGCCGCTGCTCAGTTGCAGGGCTTCGTTGATCAGGCGTGATTCCAGGCCGTCAATGGAGAAGTCCGCGTCCAGTTGGCTGAGGGACTGGAGCAGCGCCGGTTTTTCCACGGCATCGTTGGCGGCCAGGCCCATCGGCGAGAGGCCGCCGAGGTGGTCCACCGAGTAGGCGTCCACCGGCAATTGTTCATTGCGAAACAGATGGACCAGGTCAATGGCCTGGCCTTCTTCGCTGGCGATCAGGCCCCGTTCGATGAGGTTCTGCAATTCCCGCACGTTGCCCGGAAAGTCATAGCGCAACAGTACCTTCAAGGCGCGCATGGTCAGGCCCATCGGTGTGCGGCCGTACTCCTGGCAAAAGCGCTTGAGAAAGGCGTTGATCAGCAACGGTATGTCATCGCGGCGCTCGCGCAAGGGCGGCAGGGCGATGGGGTAGACGTTGAGCCGGTAGAACAGGTCTTCACGGAACGCGCCGTCCGCCACGGCCTTGCGCAGGTCGATGTTGGTGGCCGCCACGACGCGCACGTCGACCTTGATGCCATGGCCGCCGCCGACCCGTTCGATTTCCCGCTCCTGCAAGGCACGCAGCAACTTGCTTTGCCCGGCCAGGCTCAGGCAAGTGATCTCATCCAGGAACAACGTGCCACCGTGGGCACGCTCGAAACGACCGGGACGTGAATGAGTGGCGCCGGTGTAGGCTCCGCGCTCGACGCCGAACAGTTCAGCCTCGATCAGATTGTCGGGGATGGCCGCGCAGTTGAGGGCAATGAACGGTCCATCACGGCGACGGCTCAGTTGGTGCAACTGGCGGGCGAACATCTCCTTGCCCACGCCGGATTCGCCGCTGACCAGCACGGTGGCCGGGGTCAAGGCCACCCGTTGCAAGGCCTGGGTCGCGGCGTTGAAGGCGGCGCTGGCACCAATCAGTGGCTGTTCGCTGTCCGGCACCGGGACGGTTCCGGCCACGTTGTCGGACTGAGTGTCGGCGCGGGCGACGACGGTCGGCGGCGAGGCGTTGAGGTAATTCAGGTCCTGCTCGATGTCGCCCCATTGTTCAGCGGTCTTGCCGACGACTCGGCAGCGTTCGTGGCCCATGCCCCGGCATTCCACTTCGCGAAAGACCACCAGTTGCCCGAACAGCCCGCTGACGAAACCGATGGCGTAGCCCAGTTCGGTCCAGCACACCGGATCCTGCCCGGTGCCATAGGCGGCGACATGCTCGTCGGCCTCGCAGGAGTGATGCCAGAGAAACTCTCCCTCATAGAACCCCGAATCGGCGTCGAACTTGAAATGCAGCGGTTCGACCTTGGTCATGCCTTCGAGGGTGTGCAGATGCGTGCCGGCGCGAAACACCGCCGCGGCATCGGCGTGGGGCCAGCGTTCACGAATCAGCCGAGCGTCGCGGGCGCCGGAGGAATAACCGGTGCGGGTGAGCATGCCTCGGGCCTGCTCCAGCCCCTGGCGTTCGATGATTTCCCGGCGCAACGCACCGAAGGAAGAACTGTGCAGCAGCAACATGCGTTGGTCGTTGAGCCAGATACGGCCATCGTCGGGGGAGAAGAACAGGCAGGCGGTGAGTTCTGCCGGCGTGGGCGAACTGCTGTCGCTCAATTCGTTGCTATCCCCCCGTGGATGGAAATGCTCGGTGGCGATTCGATGATCCGGCAACTGGCAGTGGGGATTATTCATTGTTATGCCCCTGATGGCGGGGTGATCGAAATGATCACCTGGCGAGATAGTTATTAAGCATAACTTTATCAAATGAACAAGCAGCAGATGGCCAACGGCCAGATAGACGCAGGCACCCGGTGCGTCATGCCTGGCGAAGAACCTTGAGCCAGAGCCTTGCGCCAGGTTTATCAAGGCCTGCGGGCAAAACCGGCACAGCGCTTGCTCAAGCACTTGCACGGCGTTTGCGTCGATACCTTCCAGGTGCGGCAAACGATGACAACAACAAAGAGCCGGGAGTGTTAAATGTCTGCACCCAAAAGCCACCTGCTGTCCCAGGTGATCGAATCGGAATGCGTCTTCAACGGTGACTGGGTGCCTGCCTCGGGCCCGCTGCAATCGATCATCGAGCCGGCCACCGGTGAGCGGCTGATGCGCTGTGCCATGGCCGACTCCGCCGACATTGCCAAGGCCAGTCGCGACGCGGCCCTGGCGCAGCCGGCGTGGGCGGCGCTGGGCCCGCGGCAACGGGCGGCGATCTTCCGCAAGGCCGCCGACGTGGCCGAGCAGTCCTTCGACGAGCTGGCGTTGTACGTGGCCCGGGAGACCGGTGCCGCGCTGTTCAAGGGCCAGCACGAAATGCGCGAAGCCATCGTGCTGTTGCATCAGGCCGCCGGCCTGCTGTCCCAGGCCCATGGGGTGGTCCTGCCCAGCGAGGCAGGGCGCCTGTCCTATGCGCGGCGCCAGCCCCATGGCGTGGTCGGGGTGATTTCGCCCTTCAACTTTCCCCTGGTGCTGTCCATGCGCTCCGTCGCGCCGGCCCTGGCGGCAGGCAACGCGGTGGTGCTCAAGCCGGATCCACAGACCCCGGTGAGTGGCGGTTTCCTCATCGCCCGGTTGTTCGAAGTGGCAGGCCTGCCCAAGGGCTTGCTGCAAGTGCTGCCCGGCGCGGCGGATGCCGGAGAAGCGCTGTGCCGCGACCCTAATGTGCGCATGATCGCCTTCACCGGTTCCACCGGCGCCGGTCGCAAGGTCGCTGAAGTGGCCGGGCGCAACCTGAAGAAGGTCGCCCTGGAGTTGGGCGGCAAGAACCCACTGATCATTCTCGAAGACGCCGACCTCGACCTCGCGGCCCGGAACGCGGCCTGGGGCGCCTGGCTGCACCAAGGGCAGATTTGCATGGCCACTGGCTTGATTCTCGCCCATGAATCCATTGCCGCCGAGCTGACCCGCAAACTGGTGGAAAAGGCCCAGGCCATGACCCTCGGCAACGCCGCTCGGGAAGAAGCCGCCATGGGGCCCCTGATCAATCAGCGGCAGTTGCAACGGGTGCACGACATCGTCAGCGACACCGTGCTCGCCGGGGCCCGACTGGAGGCCGGCGGCGATCACGATCGGCTGTTCTACCAGGCCACGGTGCTCAGCGGTGTGAAGCCGGGCATGCGCGCCTTCGACGAGGAGGTCTTCGGGCCGGTGGCAACGGTAGTCAGCTTCGCCACCGATGACGAAGCCATCGAATTGGCCAATCGCACCGAATACGGTTTGGCGGCGGCGATCATTTCACCATCCGTGGGCCGGGCCATGGCCATCGGTGAGCGGTTGCAGTGCGGCATGTTGCACATCAATGACCAGACCGTCGCCGATGAATGCGTCAACCCGTTCGGCGGGCGCGGCGCCTCGGGCAATGGCGGCAGTGTCGGCGGCCCGGCGGACTGGGACGAATACACCCAATGGCAATGGGTGACGGTCAAGGACACGGCGCCGATCTACCCGTTCTGACAGGCCGGTCTTCACCGGGCCCGATGAGCTGAGGGCCCTGCGAGTACACAAAAATAATAAGAGGACTCAACATGAAACTCGACAACAAGATTGTGCTGGTGACCGGTGTCTCGTCGGGTATCGGTGCTGCCACGGCGAGCCTGCTGCGCGCACACGGCGCCCAGGTGATTGGCGTGGACCTCAAGGCGCCGCACATGACCCTGGACGGTTTTGTGCAGGGCGACTTGAGCAGCGCCGAGAACATCGAACGGTTGCTGCCACAGCTGCCCGCACGGCTTGACAGCCTGTGCAACATCGCCGGCGTGCCGGGCACTGCCAACCCGCGACTGCTGGCGCGGGTCAACTACCTTGGGCTGCGCCACTTGAGCCGTGCGCTGCTGCCGCGCATCAGCGCCGGTGGCAGCATCGTCAACATTGCCTCGATCCTCGGTGCCGAGTGGCCGTTACGCCTGGAACAGCACAAGGCGCTGGCGCGCATCGAAGACTTTGCTGCCGCGCAAGCCTGGCTGGCCGATCACCCGGTGCCGGACCAGACCTGCTACCAGTACTTCAAGGAAGCCTTGATCGTCTGGAACTACCTGCAGGCCCAACCCTGGTTCCTTGAGCATTCGGTGCGCATGAACAGTGTCGCGCCAGGCCCGGTTTTCACGCCGATCCTCGATGACTTCGTGAGCATGCTCGGCGAGGCCCGGACCCAGGCCGATGCCCATCGCATGAAACGTCCCGCTTATGCCGATGAGGTGGCGGCGGTGATCGCTTTCCTGTGTGCCGACGAGTCGCGCTGGATCAACGGCGTCAACCTGCCGGTCGATGGTGGATTGGCCTCCACCTACATCTGAATGCGCACCCGCGCAAAGCGGCGCGAGCCGCGACCTGAGCGTGTTGGCTGGCAAAGCCATGCCCAAAAATAACAATAATGAGAAGCGTCCATGGATAACCTCAAAGATAGCTTTCGTTTCAAGCACTGCGCCTTGTTCCTGGCGTTGTGCAGTACCGGCGTGATGGTCGATCGGGTCGAGGCCATGCAAATGGACCTGGGTGACTCCGATTGGAAACTGCGCTGGGACAACACCATCAAGTACAGCCAGGCCTGGCGCCTGCAAGGGCAGGACAGCCGCTTGGTCAACGCACCAACCGCCAACGGCCTGTACCCCTCGATCCAGAGTCAGGGCGATAAGAACTTCAGCAGCGGCCTGGTCTCCAACCGCCTGGACCTGTTCTCCGAGATGGACCTGAGCCGGCAAAACTACGGGCTGCGCGTGAGCGGCGCGGCCTGGTACGACGATATCTACAACCAGGACACCGACAGCAGCGAGCAACCGCATTTTCTCAGCGAAACCCGCAAGCTCCACGGTCGCGACGCGGAAATTCTCGATGCCTTCGTGTTCCTGCGCGGTGACCTCGGTGAAGACTCCCAGGGCGTGGCGCGCCTGGGTCGACACAGCCTGATCTATGGGGAAAGCCTGTTCTACGGCGGCAACGGCATTGCCAATGCCCAGGGCCCGACCGATGTCGTCAAGTTGCTCAGCGTGCCGGGGACTCAGTTCAAGGAGATCCTGCGGCCGGTCAATCAAATCTCCGGGCAATTGCAGATCAACCCGCAGTTGTCGGTGGGTGCTTACTATCAGTTCGAGTGGGAACGTTCCAATCTCCCCGGCGCCGGCAGCTACCTGAGCGATGCCGATGCCATCGGTTACGGCAGTGGTCCGTTGCGCGAAGTGTTCGGCAACGACACGGTCAATGGCGGCGATCTGAAACCGCGCAATTCGGGGCAGGGCGGCATGCAGATCCGCTTCAAGCCCAGCGGCACCGAACTGGAGCTGGGTTTCTACGCGGCCCAGTACCACGACAAGGCGCCGATCGGGTTGTATGCGTACCTGGACGGTCCGGCGGCAGCGGCCACCGGGTTGCCGATCCTGGGTTCCTATCGGCAGGTCTACGCCGAAGACATCAAGACCGCCGGCGTCAGTTTCTCCACCGCCTACGGCCCGTTCAACTTCGCCGGTGAAACGTCCGTGCGCTGGAACGCACCGCTGGTGAGCAACCTGCAAGTGGTGACCCCCGGCATGGAGGCCGATGGTGGCGACAATGAGTTGTTCGCCAGGGGCAAGACCGCCCACGCCAACCTGTCGGCGATTTACCTGTTATCGCCCACCTCGTTCTGGGACGGCGGCTCGGCCCTGGCCGAACTGGCCTGGAACCGCACCTTGAGCGTGACCAAGAACGCTGCCGCGCTGGATTCCAACACCACCCGCGATGCCACGGCGCTGCGGGTATTGATCGAGCCGGCGTACTTCCAGATCGTCGACGGAATCGACCTGACCGTGCCGATCGGCATGGGGGTGGTGCTCGATGGGCGTTCATCGGCGGTCAACAAATCCGGCTTCGGCAACACCCATTCCGGTGACTGGAGTGTCGGGCTCAAAGCCACCTATCTGCAACGCTGGGACGTCGGCCTCAACTACGTGAACTTCTTCGGCGCACCGAAAGCCGGCCTGCGCGAAGACGGCAATTTCAGTTACGGACAGTCGTTGGCCGACCGCGACTTCGTCTCGCTCTACGTGAAAACCTCATTCTAATAAGGTGGATTCGCCATGCAGAACACAGCATTCCTGAACACGTGCGTCCTGACCCTGGCCCTCGCCGGCATGGGGCTGGCGCAAGCGGCGGTGTCGCCCGAACAGGCCGCACGCTTGAAAACCGATTTGACCCCCCTGGGCGGCGAGCGTGCCGGCAATGCCGATGGCAGCATCCCGGCCTGGCAGGGTGGTTACACCCAGGTCACGCCCGGCTACAAACCGGGAGACAAGCGCCCCGATCCATTCGCCAGCGAGAAACCGCTGTATTCGATCAAGGCCGCGAACATGGAGCAGTACGCCAGCGAATTGGCCGAAGGCACCAAGCTGCTGCTCAAGAAATATCCGGACTATCGCCTGGACGTATACCCGACCCATCGCTCGGCCGCCGCGCCGCAATGGGTGTATGACAACACCAGCAAGAATGCCACCCGCGCCACGCTGGACGTGGACAGTGAGAAGGTCTCCAACGCCTACGGCGGCATCCCGTTCCCGATCCCGGAAAACGGTGCGCAAGTGCTGTGGAACTACCGGTTGTCCTGGCAGGGCGGCGACACCATCAGCTCGCCTTTCGATACCTGGCTGATGACCGCCGGCGGCAAGAAAGTCCAGGCGACCCGAGCGCAATACACCTATCAGTTTCCTTACTACGTCGAAGGCGGCAGCCTGGAAAACTATTCGGGAAAGTACCTGCTGGGCAAGCTGTTCACTGAGTTGCCATCGTCCAAGGCCGGCGAAGGCCTGATGACTCATTGGGACCTGGACCCGGGCAATCGGGCGGCTTGGCAATATCTGGTCGGCCAGCGCCGGGTTCGCCGGGCGCCGAACATTGCCTATGACACGCCGGACTTCGTGACCTCCGGCGTCGGCCTGTTCGACGAGGCGTTCATGCTGTTCGGACCGACCGATCGCTATGACCTCAAGCTGGTGGGCAAGAAAGAACTGATCGTCGGCTACAACAATAACCGCGCCGCGCTGGCCAAGAGCGACGACCTGGTCAAGGCGAACTTCCTCAACCCGGATCTGGTGCGTTGGGAGAAGCATCGGGTCTGGGTGGTCGAGGCCACGCTCAAGTCCGGCAAGCGCCATGTCGTGCCGCGTCGGACCTACTACGTCGACGAAGACTCCTGGCAGATCCTGATGGCCGACGGTTACGACGCCCAGGGCAAGCTCGGCCGGCAGATGTATTCGTTGACGCTGCTGGCACCCGACCTGCCGGCCCTCACCGCACAGGTCATGTGGGGCAGCTACAACCTCGACACTGGCGCCTACTTCCTCAACTCATCGAGCAACGACCTGGCGGTTCAGTACCAGAAGGTCGCGAAGCCTTCGGCGTCCTACTTCACGCCGGATGCCATGGCCAACGAAAACATGCGTTGAACCTGTGGCGGCCGTGGCGAGGAGGCGGTTCGTCGCGGTCGCTTACGATTTTCCAGGCGGAATAACGATATGAACGTTGAAAAAATCTTTGCGCGCCGAGTTCCGCTATGGGGTGTTTGCGCCCTGGTGGGGTGCCTGTTGGCGAGTGTGCCCTGGGTCGCACAGGCCACGACATTGGCGGTGCTGCAGCAACCGGCACTGCCGACGACCAAGGCCCCGCGCGCGGTATTGCTTGGGCTGGCCCGGGCTGGCGAGCGCCTGGTTGCAGTGGGCGAGCGCGGGATCGTGCTGCTCTCGGATGATGCAGGCGTGAATTGGCGCCAGGCCAGGGTACCGGTCAGCGTCAGCCTGACGGCGGTGCAATTCGTCGATGCCGAGCAGGGCTGGGCGGTCGGTCATCTGGGGGTGGTGCTGCACACCCAGGACGGCGGGGAAACCTGGCAGAAACAACTCGATGGTGAGCGCGCCATCGCCCTGGCGGTGCAAGTCGCCGAGCGCGATGCCAACCAACCCGACGGTGCCAGCCAGTTGGCGCAGGCACGGCACATGCTCGATGACGGACCGGATAAACCGTTTCTCGACCTGTACTTCAGTGACCGCCTGCATGGCTACGTCGTGGGCGCCTACAACCAGATCTACCGCACCGATGACGGCGGGCGAAGCTGGCAACCGTGGATGCGGCATGTGGACAATCCCCAGGGCTTGAACCTGTATGGCATCCGCGCCTTGGGCAAGGATTTGCTGCTGGTGGGGGAGCGCGGCCTGCTGTTGCGTTCGACCGATGCCGGGCAGTCATTCCAGGCCTTGAAGTCACCTTATGAAGGCAGCTTTTTCGGCCTGCTCGGCACGCGCGATGGGGCCTTGATTGTCTATGGCTTGCGCGGAAACGCCTGGTGGTCCGATGACCGGGGTGGCAGTTGGCGACGCCTCGACACGGGCATCGAATCAACACTGGCGAGCGCCCTTGAACTGCGCGACGGCGGCCTGTTGTTGGCCAGCCAGAGTGGTGAGCTTCTCTTCAGTCATGACCAGGGCCGCAGCTTTGACAAGCGTCAGAGCCGCAGTGGCGGGACGGTCGCTGCCGTGCAACAGGCGGTCGACGGCAGCCTGGCCAGCGTCGGTTTGACCGGCGTGGCCGCTGACCAGGATCCGCGGGCGTCCGGTAAACCTTGAAACTTCACGGTGTAGCGCTATCGGGCCACGGCTCGTGCAACAGGAGTCAAACTTGAAAGACGACAGAACCCAAACCGTGATCGGCCGCCAGGAAGACTTCGACCGGGCGTCGGGCAACTTCGCCGAGCGGGCGATCTTCAACCATCGACCGCTGGTGATCCTGCTATGCCTGCTGGTGACCTTGGTGCTTGGTTGGCAAGCCACGCGCATCGGCATCAATGCCAGTTATGAGAAAACCATTCCCACCGGGCATCCCTACGTCGCCAACTTCCTCGAGAACCGCAGTGAGTTGAGCGGCCTGGGCAACTCGCTGCGCATCGCCGTGGAGGTCAAGCAGGGGAGCATTTTCAGCAAGGATTACCTCGATACCCTGGCCAAGCTCAACGACGAACTCTACCTGCTGCCGGGGGTCGACCGCCCCTACATGAAATCGTTATGGACCCCGACCACGCGCTGGACCGCCGTGACCGAAGAAGGGCTCGACGGCGGCACGGTGATCCCCGACGACTACGATGGCTCGACCACCAGCATCGAGCAGGTGCGGACCAATGTGGCCCGCTCCGGGGAAGTCGGTCAATTGGTCGCTGGCAACTTCAAGTCCAGTGTGATCTTCGTGCCGTTGCTGGAAATCAATCCGCAGACGGGCAAGGCGCTGGACTATGGCGAGTTTTCCCGGCAACTGGAGGCATTGCGGGACAAGTACCAGACCGATGACCTGCGGATTCACATCACCGGCTTCACCAAGATCGTCGGCGACCTGATCGAGGGGATGACCCAAGTCCTGCTCTTCTTCGTGGTGGCGGTACTGGTGACGGTACTGGTGCTGTTTGGCTACACCCGCTGCGCGCGCAGCACCCTGGTGGTGGTGACCTGCTCACTGGCGGCGGTGCTCTGGCAACTGGGGCTGCTGGCGCTGCTCGGTTATGAGCTGGATCCCTACTCGGCACTGGTGCCGTTCCTGGTGTTCGCCATTGGCATGAGCCACGGCGCGCAGAAGATGAACGGCATCATGCAGGACATTGGCCGTGGCACCCACCGGGTGGTCGCCGCGCGCTACACCTTCCGCCGACTGTTCGCCGCCGGCATCACCGCCTTGCTCTGTGACGCGGTGGGATTCGCGGTGTTGCTGCTGATCGACATTCGAGTGATCCAGGACCTGGCGATCACCGCCAGCCTCGGGGTGGCGGTGCTGATCTTCACCAACCTGATCCTGCTGCCGATCCTGCTCAGCTATATCGGCGTCAGCCCGGCGGCGGCGCAACGCAGCCTGAGTGCGGAAACCACCGAGCAACAGGCGCAGACCAAACATCCCCTGTGGCGCGCGCTCGACCTGTTCACCCAACGGCGCTGGGCCATTGGCGCCATGTTGGCGGGTCTGTTGTTGGCCGCGTTTGGTTTTGCCGTGAGCCTGCACCTGAAAATCGGCGATCTGGACCCCGGCGCCCCGGAGTTGCGTGCCGACTCGCGCTACAACCGCGATGCGTTGTTCATGACCCAGAACTACGCGGCCAGCTCGGATATCTTCGTGGTCATGATCAAGACCCCGGAGGATCAATGCACCCGTTACGCCAGTCTGTCTGCGGTCGATGCGCTGGCGTGGCAACTGGAGCAATTGCCCGGCGTGGAATCGACTACCTCGATGGCGGCGCTGAGCAAGATCGCCACGGCCGGTTATAACGAAGGCAACTTCAAATGGTATGAACTGATCCCCAATGACGGCGCACTGGGGGCCGTGCAGACCCGTGCTCCGCGAGAGCTGTTCAATCAGGGCTGCTCGATGCTGTCGCTGTACGTCTACCTGGCCGATCACAAGGCTGACACCTTGAACCGGGTGGTGGAGGCCAGCGAGCAATTCATCGCCGGGCATCAGCTGCCGGAGGTCAAGTTCATGCTGGCGGCCGGCAGCGCGGGGATTGAAGCAGCGACCAATATCGTGGTGAAGAAGTCCATGCGCGAGATGCTGTTCTGGGTCTACGGTGCGGTCAGCCTCCTGTGTTTGCTGACCTTCCGCAGCTGGCGCGCGACCCTGTGCGCGATGCTGCCGCTGATGCTCACTTCGGTCCTGTGCGAGGCGCTGATGGTGGGGCTGGGCATGGGAGTCAAGGTCGCGACACTGCCGGTCATTGCACTGGGTGTGGGCATCGGGGTCGATTATGCGCTCTATGTGTTGAGCGTGATCCTGGCGCGGATGCGTGCCGGCGACACCTTGGCCCAGGCGTATTACCAGGCGCTGCTGTTCACCGGCAAAGTGGTGTTGCTGACGGGCATGACATTGGCTGTGGCGGTGTCGACCTGGGCCTTTTCACCGATCAAGTTCCAGGCTGACATGGGGATTCTGCTGGCCTTCATGTTCCTGGTGAACATGCTTGGGGCCTTGATCCTGTTGCCCGCCCTGGCCTGGTGGCTGCTGCCGCAGAGGGTCTTCGT
>NZ_JACNDD010000019.1:0-64798 GCF_017351395.1 Pseudomonas sp. FW305-28 | reverse complement strand
TCGCTGTCGGCCTGGCGGCGTTCAGTGGCTTCCTTGGGCTCGGGTTGCTGGGCATCAGGTTGCCCCCCGGCTTGTAGCGTGGTCGTCTGCTCAGTGTCGTGCAGGCTTGGGAAGGGGAGATTAGGGATCTCGTGCATATCGCGCTCCTCGCAAAGTCTGTGGATAGATCTGGTAGATCCGCGCTTTTACAAAGCGTGGGCAGGATACCCCAGGAGAAATGACAAAAAGACTTTTAAATCCAGGCATGCCGACAAAAGGAGTTGTCTGGACAGGTCATGCTCAATAGTCGCGTCGCTTGCGAAACGCCCATCGGCCTGCAATCACGGTAAAGGTTGCCACCAGCGCCACGAGGATCCAGAAGCCCTCGGGGTCACTCGCCAGCGGTACGCCGCCGACGTTCATGCCGAAGAAACCGGCAATGATGTTGATGGGCAGCGCCAGGACCGTGACCACTGTCAGGGTGAACAGCGTACGGTTGCTTTGTTCGTTGAGGTTGGCAGCGATCTCTTCCTGCAGCAGCTTGATCCGCTCGCCCAGGGCGGTGAGGTCGTTGATGATCAGGGCAAACTCCTCGGTGGACTTGCGCAGCTCCTTGACGTCTTCCTTCTGCAACCATTGCGGCGGGCGGTTGAGCAAGCGCAGCAACGAGCCTGGCTCCAGGGCCAGCAGGCGTTGCAGGCGCACCAGCACGCGGCGCTGGGCGCCCAACTCGGAGCGGTTGGTGGACAGTCGTGAAGAGAGCAATTGATCTTCGATCTGGTCGACGCTGAGGCTGGTCTTGCGCACGATCTGAGTCAGCACTTCGCCTTGGTCGCGCAGCAGATGCACGAGCAGTTCCAGCGGTGAGCGAAAGCTCTCGCCGGCCTTGACCGATGAGCGCAGCTTGTCGACCGAATGCAAAGGTTGCAGGCGCGCACTGATGATCAACCGACTGTGCACGCAAACCCACAACGTGGAGACATCCGAGGACACCAGGTTGCTGAGGTTGAACACCACATCGTTGACCACGGCCAGCAATGCCGAGTCGACATGTTCGATCCGGGTCGAGCGTGAGCCTTCGTGCAGGGCTTCGAAAAACTCCTCGGGCAGGGCCAGGTGGCTTTTCATCCAGCGTTCGCACGCTGCGTGAGCCAGGTTCAGGTGCAGCCAGAGAAACTCATCCGGGTCTTGCGGTTGTTGCAGGCTTTGCAGGGCCTGGGCCGAATCGATCTCCTTGCCACGCTCGCCGGGGCGGAAACGAAAGCCGTAGAGCAGGCCGAACAGGTCAGGATCGCGATGGCTTTGGTCGATGCTGTGGTTCATGAGGGCTCGCTGGCGGGGAGTGCCTGTCGCGGCGACAACAGGTTCACTTGAGCGGCATCATTGCAAGCTTTCTTGAAGGTTTTGTGACAGGTATGTCGCGGTGCTGGACCTGTGGAGTTGATAGCGGATTTTCACATACGCCAAACAAAAAGCCGCGCAACTCGAAAGTTGCGCGGCTCTTTTTTGTCGATGGATCAAGTGTCTTGCTTGTTGCTCAGGACTTTGCCGGTTGTAGCGTCGAAGTCAACGTCAAACTCTTTGCCATCGGCGGTTTTCAGTTCCACTTCATACTCATAACCGTTGAAGTGGTTATCCAGGTCGGTGTCGGTGATGGTGGCACCTGGGTGCAACTTCAGGGCTTCTGCGTTCATCGATTCCAGGGATTTGATCTTGCCTTCCTTGACCAGTTGCGGAACCTGGTCGATTCGAACGTCAGCCTGGGCCAGGCCAGCGGTGAGGGTCAGGGCGGCAGCGGTGAACAGGGCAGTCAAAGTTTTCATATGTCTTTCCTTGGTGTCATTAAGGGGTGAGTCGTTTAAGTGGGTTCAGATTATCTCTGGCAACTTAATTCACCCTTAATTCGAAAAAACTTGAAGCACGTTTCCTGGAAACGTCTTTCGACTCAGTAGCCGTTCTTCTCCAACAGTTGCGTCACACTGCCTGTTTCGGGACGCTTGAAGTACTTGAGCAACTCACTGGCACGGTTGGTGAAAATGCCATCGACGCCAGCGTCCATCACTTTCTTGAAGTCCACCGGCTCATCCACGGTGTAGACATGCACCAGCAAACCCTGGGTATGGGTGTACTGGTTCATCCACGGCTGCACCAGATCCGAGTAACTCTGGCTGCCGCCATGGGTCAAGGCAGCGGACGGACCGGTGCCCACTGCACCCTGGGCCTTGGCGTACTGGACCCATTTCTCGAATTCCGCCCTGTCCTTGGGTTCCTGCTTGGCATAGTAGACCGCCTTGTCCGTTTCACCGGATTCGGCAAACGGCACCTTGGACTTGGGTTCGATGTTGCCCTCGCCGACCCACAGCAAGAGGATCTTCGGCACCTTCGGCATCTCTTTGTGCAACAGTTCCAGGCTGCTCTTCTCGAAGGTTTGCAAGACCACCTTGCCCTTGCCTTGGCCGACCCCGGTGGCGCTTTTTGCGAGCTTGGAGCCGGAGGGGCTCAACCAGCCACGGTCCTGCAATTTGTCCTTGAGGTCACGTTCGATGCCGGGAAACAACTTCGGCTCTTTGGTTTCGATATACAGCCCCGGTTTGTGCTGTGGGTTGCCCTGGGCAATGTCGATCACTTCATCGAGGGTGAGGATCTTCAGGCCGGCGAACGAAGGGCGGGCGCGGTCCGGGTAGGCGGTGTTGAACCAGCTGCCGGCATCGAGGGTTTTGAGTTCCGCCATGGTGAACTCGTTGGCGGTGCTGTCCTTGCGTTCGGGAAACTTGGTGGCGACATCCGTGGTGCGCAGCAGGCTGTCGTCATGCAGGACGAACAACACTCCGTCCTTGCTGCGTTGCAGGTCCAGTTCCAGATAGTCGGCGCCCAGGTCGCGAGCTAGCTTGTAGGCAGCGGCGGTGGATTCCGGCGCGTCGAACGAGGCACCGCGGTGGGCAATGACCGCCGGATGCGGAATGCCTTGAAGGGTTGCCAGGGCCTTGGGGCTCGGGGCTTCGGAGGCTTGTGTCTGGCCAAAGCCGAGCAACAGGCTCAGCACCAAGGCGCTGCGGGTGAAGGTGACAGGCATGCTCGAGATCCTTTCGTGATTTTCAAAGGCTTCTCTTTTAACAATTGAACGCGTTCGGCGCTATCGCCAAACCGACCTAAACCTGCGCAATGCAATTTTCCCCTCGCCTGAGACTGCTATGCAGACCGCTTGGCTCAGCGATTTTCGTGTATTAAAAGGGGTGGAGTCCGGCGTCGATCATTCTGAATATTTACAAGAAAATTCCTATCCCTCCATCGATTCGCTCGCTGAAACAGTGTGTACGGCGTAGTTCCCTGTGTTGTCGGGCTTGGCTAAAAAAATCGAGCAATATCGCCTAACGGTTCTGGCAGTGCTTCTGTTTTTTTCGACTCTTACTATGCGCGGCAGAGCGAAACAGTTCGCTTGTATTCTCCATGCCAAAGGATCGACATGAGTAATAAAAGAACGTTGTGGATAGCTAAGCTCGGGTTTTTATCTTGCCTTGCAATCACTGTCCAAGCCCAGGCAAAAACAACTGAACATGCCACGCAGGCCTACGAGTATTTGAGTGTCACGGAACTCAATCAGAGATTGACTGCCAACCAGCTGACTTCGGTGGAACTGGTGAACTATTTGAATAACCGGATCCAGACGCTGGATAAGGAAGGACCTCACCTCAAGGCTGTTCTCGAACTGAATCCTCAGGCCCTGGCAGATGCAGCGTTACGCGACAGTGAGCGTGCAAGCGGTAACGTTCGAGGTCCGCTGCACGGTATACCGGTATTGATCAAGGACAATATCGCCACTGCGGACCAGATGCAGACTTCTGCCGGCTCACTGGCGATGGTAGGGATGCCGGCCGCGCAGGACGCCTTCGTCATCCAGCGGCTACGCGACGCTGGCGCCATTATCCTGGGCAAAGCCAACATGAGCGAATGGGCTGGAATGAGGGACCTGAGGGTGCCACAAGGGTGGAGCGGCCGAGGTGGGCAAGGACTCAATCCTCATGTTTTAAGCGCAGGTACCTGTGGCTCCAGCTCCGGCTCGGCGGCTAGTGTGGCTGCGGGTTTTGCGCCCATTTCGGTGGGCACCGAGACCAATGGCTCGATCATCTGCCCATCCGCCGTCAATGGGGTCGTAGGCTTCAAACCCAGCCTTGGATTGCTGAGTCGCTCGGGTGTCGTTCCAATCACCCGGCGGCAGGACACCCCCGGGCCAATAGCGCGCAACGTCTATGATGCCGCTTTGCTGCTGTACCAGTTGGCAGGCTCCGATCCAGCCGACCCACTGACCGGCAATGCACCGCAAGGCACCGATTACACCAGCGCTTTATCCACCGAGGCGTTGCAAGGCAAACGCATTGGGGTGGTCCTGGATGAAGGCGAGAAACATCTCGGCGCGTTTCCGCTGTTTCCCGTCGTGAAGAGCGTGAAGCGGTCGCAATGTGATTTGGGTAACGGGATGGTGCACGACCTCAGCCCTCAATATTGCGCGGCGGTAAAAACCCTCAGGGATAATGGCGCTACCCTTGTTCCGGTGACGCTGAGCCTTCCAGACATGAGCAACTACGTTCAAGTATTGGCAGCGGCGATGAAGCTCGAACTGCAGACTTACTTGAGTACTCGTAGCGGGTTGCCAATTACGTCTATTGAAACGTTGATAGATTTCAACGAGCAAAATCCGGTGGAAGGGAACCATGGCCAGGGGATGCTTGAGCAAATCAACGCGCAAACGTTAAGTGAAGAACAAGTTGATGCTCTATGGTTGCCGATACGGGCAAGTTTCAAAAGCCTCATCGACACTCAATTCCAGAATCACACGCTGGATGTCATGGTGGCCGATTATGACTATATCTCCCAGCCGAGCGCTGCCATCGCAGGCTACCCGATCATCACCGTACCGTCTGGTGTAGAGCCGGAGGGTGAGCCAACTTCCATATCGTTTATCGGGTCCATGTGGCAAGACGCCGGGGTATTGGGATTTGCCTATGCCTATGAGCAAGCTTCCTTGAAACTGGTCCATCCAACATTCAGACCGTGACGAGGCACTGATCCGATGAGCCGGGAACTGCCCGGCTCATCGAGCTCATTTAATCCAGGTCGGGACGAATTCCTCTGTTGCGGTGCTTTTTCAGGTCGGTCTACGGTAATCTTGGCGGCATCAGTTTCCCCGCAGAGGGAAACCTTAATTTCAGCATCCGCTTGCCCTGCGTGTAAACCATTGATCAGACGTCCCGAGGGACGCATCCATGAGGTTTACCATGCGCACCACTTCGACATTCATCTGCCAGGCCGCCGACCAGCTCAAGGGTTTTGTCGGCCTGAACCGCAAGACCGGCCAGTACATCGTGCGGTTCAGCGAAGACGCCTTCGGCATGGACGTGGCCGACGACGGCATCATTCCCACCAGCGAATTTGTCTGGGCCCCCGCAGCAGACGGCGCCATGGCCCTCAAGCGCGAGCGGATCCAGCTGTTGCTGGACCAGAACATCGACGACCGCATCAACCTCACCGAACCTTTGCGGGTGTACATGGCCCGCAGCGATCTGCCGGAAATCGTGGCGGTGCGGCAGTTGGTGGAAGGCTGAGGCCTCGATCTTGAACTGAACAGAAACCCTGTGGGAGCGAGCTTGCTCGCGATAGCGGTGGATCAGCCAACATCACCGTGACTGACATACCGCCATCGCGAGCAAGCTCGCTCCCACAAGGATTGGTGTCCTGGTATTAGTTTGGGCGTTGGAAGGCATAGTCCCGTTCGACCTTGCACACCCTCGTATGGCAATGGGTGTACCAGGTTGAGCGACCGCGCTCACGGATCGCGCGGTGTTCGGGATGCTGCTTCCAGGCCAGGATCGCGGCTTCATCGCTCCAATACGACACAGTAATCCCCAGGCCATCGTCGCCACGGGCCGATTCGACACCTAAAAATCCGCGCTGCTCCCGGGCCAGGGCCAGCATGCGCTCGGCGGCTTCGGTGTAGCCTTGGTCCCCTTCGGTACGCAGGGAGGTGAAAATCACGGCGTAACAGTGGGCGCTCATGACATTTTCCTTGCGCAGGCTTCGACAAACGCGCGGACCAGCGGCGGCACCCGGCCTTCCAGCGCGGCTCGTTCAGGCTGGAACAGCGTGGCGACAAAGAACGGATGGTCCTGCAGCTCCACCGCTCGCAGGTCGCCGGCCGAATCCCGGGCGACGGCGTGCAGGCGCTGGCTCAGCAAGTCTTTTTCAAAGTCCGGATTGACCCCGAAGCGGCAATGGTAGCCCTCGAACGCGGTCTGTCGGCCATAGGCCTTGGCGATCAACGAGCCCGCCTCGAGTTGAAGGCTGTCGATGGTTTCCACCAGGGCGCAGCTCAGCGGCGTCAACAGCGCCCGTTCAGCCTCGGGAGAGGTTTCACCATGGACGGCGTCGACCCAGCCCATCACGTGACGGGCATATTCCAGCACGGCATGCTGAAAACCGCCGCAGGTGCCCAGGAAAGGGCGACGCTGTTCGCGGGCAAAACGAATGGCTTGCAAGGCGCCGGCTTCGTTTTGGTAGGGGCTGCCGGGCACACACCAGACACCGTCGAAACCCTCCAGCACAGCGTTGTCGGTAATGAGCGGCGTTGCCAGCCATTGCAGGCGAAGGGCATGGCCGGTTTGTGTGCCTGCCAGCTCAAGTGCGCGGGGGATCGCCCGGTGAGCGGTGATGTGTGGATCGTGGTCGCCGACCAGGGCGATGTTTAACGCATGCTGTTTTTCCATGGGAGCTCGCCGCTTGTTGATTCCTGGTGGCCACTATAGATTGGCGTTCACGCAATCAATATTGGCGTTTATCCAAGTGATCAATGCAGCAACGCACTATCGTCTGGACTATCCCGATCTGTCCCTGATCCTGGCGCTGGTCCGGGGTGGCTCGCTGGCCCGAGCCGCTCGGCTGCTGCAGGTGGACGTGTCCACGGTGTTTCGTTCGGTACGTCGGCTGGAGGCAGCCCTGGGCCAGCCCTTGTTCGAGAAAAGCCGTTCCGGGTACTTGCCCACGAGCCTGGCCCAGGCATTGGCCGAACAAGCCGAACGCGCCGAGCAGGCCTTGGAGGCGGCGCGAGTGGGGGTGGAGCAGGGCGGCGAGGTCATCAGCGGGACGGTGCGCCTGACGTGCAGTGATTCGGTCCTGCAAGCGTTGTTGCTGCCGGCGCTGGCGCGTTTCATGCCTGCTTATCCGGCGTTGAGCCTCGAGTTGAGCACCTCGAATGACTTCGCCAACCTCAGCCGCCGGGATGCCGACATCGCGTTGCGACTGACCCGTACGCCGCCGGAGCACTTGGTTGGTCGCAACCTCGGCAATGTGACGTTCCGGGTATGTGCCGGTGCCACGTACCTGCGCTCGGCGAATGTGGATGACCTGGCCGCCATGACCTGGATCGCGCCGGACGATTTTCTCCCCGATCACCCCACCGTGGCCTGGCGTCGTCAGCATTTACCCGGCGTAGTGCCCGCCTATCGCTGCAACAGCATGCTCTCGGTCACCGAACTGGTGCGGGCGGGTTTGGGGGTGGCGGCGCTGCCGGACTTTCTGATCGACGAAAACCAGGGCCTGATGCCACTCGGTGAACCGTTGCAGGGATATGACACGGCTCTGTGGCTTCTGACCCGCCCGGATTGCCGGGCCTTGCGTTCGGTGGTGACCTTGTTCGATGAGTTGGGGCGCAATCTGCGGTGGCGCTGACTTTTAACGCGCGGGCTGTGCATGACTCAATGGATGACAATCCCCCAACGGTTATAGTGCCTTGAGCACCAGCCCTGGCAGAGAACATCACGATGACGAAGTCTTCCCAAACCACTCCCTCCGCACCCGTTGACCACTTGCGTTTTCATCGTCCTCACGCTCATCTGGCGCCGACTTTTGGCAATGACCGCTTTGCGCTGAGGGCGGAGGCGTTCGCGCGTTTTTTCGGGACGCCGATGTTCCTCGGTGCGCAGACTTTGATCGTGCTGCTATGGGTCAGCCTGAACCTGATGGGGGTCTTTCACTTCGATGCTTACCCGTTCATCTTGCTGAATCTGGCGTTCAGCCTGCAGTCGGCCTATGCCGCCCCGCTGATTTTGCTGGCGCAAACCCGGCAGGCCGCTCGGGACAAGGCCCAGGCGGAAGCCGATGCGCAACATCGCGAAGCCTTGGCCGTCGCCAACAGCGAGCGCCAGGCCCAGGCCGCGCAGAACACGGCGCAGTTGCTCCAATTGTTGGAGCAGAACACCCGCCTGACGGAAATGACCAAGGCGTTGACCGAGCGTATCGACAGCTTGACCACCGAAATGCACCAGAAGGTCGTGCACAACCCATCGATGCGGTAGTCCCTCATCCAGCGGGATGCGCCAGCCAATCAGGCCTGGTAACGACTCAGGAACATGTCGAGGGCCGATTCGATCACCCGGGCCTGCTCCTCCTGGGTCAGGCTCGGTTGCCCCATGGAAACCTGCGGCCAGAAGGCGAACGTCTTGAGTAGCCCATGCATTTGCTGGGCGGCAAATGCCGGCTCCACGGGCTTCAACCGAGCATCGGCCTGGGCCTGGCGAATCCAGGCCGTCAGGCCTTCTTCACGCTGGCCCATGCGCGACACCATGTCCTGGGCCCGTTCCGGGGAATGAATCGTTGCGGCGATGGCGATGCGCGCCAGGTCGAGGAAATTCTCGTCCGCCAGCAGGCGCAGTTTGGCTTGCAGCAACGTTTGAAGCTGCTCCCGCAGCGGCGTTTGCGAGCTGTAGGGCATGTCCTGTTCTGCGGTGATGCTGTTCCATAACCGATTCAGAATTTCGGCAAACAGCTCTTCCTTGCTGGGGAAATGGTTGTACACCGTGCGCTTCGATACGCCGGCAGTCGCCGCGATCTTGTCCATGCTGGTGATCTCGAAACCGCTGCTACGGAATTCAGCAATCGCGGCCTGGAGGATGGCTTCGCGTTTTCGCTCGGTAAGGCGCTGCGGTACGGTCATGGGCATTCGTCGGTTGAGAGGAGAGAACTTACACTCGGCAGTTTACTTGCTCCCGGCATTCATGCAATCTAGAAACTACACCGAGTGGTGTAGTTTCTGTGTCAAACGGCTGAGCGTGCATGCAACGGCCATCCAGCGTCCCACAACGGCGAAGCGCAATTGCGACGACGTCCTTGGAGTTATCGCACCATGACCATTCCCTCTTTTCCGACCGATAGCCCGGCTGCCCAACATTTATCCAAGCACGAACAGGGCAAGTATCGCAATCACGCCCTCACTCCGCGGCAAGGGTTCGGCACGACCCTGCGCATCATCTGGAACATGACCTTCCACAAGCCGCGCGCTACTCGGCCGGCGGGCGCCATCGAGGTTCAACCGCTGACGCGCGCCGCGTTGCTGGCCGCGCCCAATCACAGCGTCTTTCGTCTCGGCCATTCCACCGTGTTGCTCAAGCTGCGGGACAAGTTCTGGCTGACCGACCCGGTGTTCTCCGAACGTGCTTCACCCGTGCAATGGGTCGGCCCCAAGCGTTTTCATCAGCCGCCCATCAGCCTGGAAGAGTTGCCGCCGATTGAAGCGGTGATCCTTTCCCACGATCATTACGACCACCTCGATCATCAGGCGATCCTCAAGCTGGCGGCCAAGACTCGCCACTTCCTGGCCCCCCTTGGCGTGGGCGATACCCTGATCAAATGGGGTGTCGATGCCAGCAAGGTGCGTCAGCTGGACTGGTGGCAAGGCACCGAGGTGGACGGCATCGAGTTCATCGCCACGCCCTCCCAGCATTTTTCCGGTCGCGGTCTGTTCGACAGCAACAGCACCTTATGGGCCTCGTGGGTGATGATCGACGGCGCCACGCGAATTTTCTTCAGTGGCGACACCGGCTACTTCGAGGGTTTCAAACGCATCGGCGAACAATACGGCCCCTTCGACCTGACGCTGATGGAAACCGGCGCCTATAACGTCGATTGGCCCCATGTGCACATGCAGCCGGAGCAGACCCTGCAGGCTCATATCGACCTGAAGGGCCGCTGGCTGCTGCCGATCCACAACGGCACGTTCGACTTGGCGATGCATGCCTGGTATGAACCTTTCGATCGCATCCTGGCCCTGGCCTGGGAGCGCAACGTTTGCATCACCACACCGCAAATGGGCGAAGCATTCACCCTGGCGCAGCCGCAACGTGGCCGCGCCTGGTGGCTGGACGTAGAACCCTCGGCGTACCCGGACCGAGCCGGTATCGCCTAGCATGTGCGCAGACGGTGTTATTCGATCATCGCGTAATCGGGCCGCCCCATCGGGTCCGGCGTCGCGCCCTTGATGTTCATGCCGCGCCCCGGTGCGAACCCGGGGAAGAACACCAGCCCCTCGGCCTCCAGGCGAAACGCCAGGGCCAGGCGGGTTACATCGAGCAACTCGCCACCGGCCTCGAAGCGGCGGATGGCCTGGACCGAGACGCCGGATTGCCGGGACAGCTCCTCGACACTCCAGCCCAGCATGGCTCGGGCCTGCGCACTGTGAGCAGGGGTGAATTGATAGACAGCGATGCGTTCCAGGGTGGTTTTGATTGCGAGAGAGGCCATGGGGTGCTCCAAAGCTGTGGGATTCAAAAAATACTGTGTTTTTGTACAGTTGTTTTGAATCCTGATCAATCTCATTTTTTGATCAATGACCGGTGGTCTTCTCCAGCCAGGCGCTCGGAGCGTGACCCAGCACCCGACGGAACATGGTGGAAAACGCAGCGGGGCTGTCGTAGCCCAGATCCAAGGCTATGCACGTCACCGAATCCCCTTCGGCCAAACGGGCCAACGCCGCCATGACACACGCCTGCTGTCGCCACTGGCTGAAACTCAGCGTGGTCTGCCGGCTGAACAGGCGATTGAAGGAGCGCAGGCTGATATGCAATTGCGCCGCCCATTGCACGGGCGAGGCATGGGTGTCGGGGTGTTTCAGGAACGCCCGGCACAGGCCGAGCAGGCGCGGGTCCTGGGGCAGTGGGAGGTGCAGTGGCAGATGGGTGCTGCGCAGCAGTTCGTGGAGCAGCAGATCGATCAGCGCGCCATCGCGTCCAGCCTCGTCGTAGTCCGGCGCAAGCGCCACGGCTTCCATCAGCAACTGGCGCATCAAGGGCGACACGCCGATGACCTGGCACCGCGTGTCCATGGTCGTAACCGCAGCCGGTTCGATGTACAGGCTACGGGTGCTCACGCCCAGCATCAGCACTTCATGGTCGACCCCCGGTGGAATCCAGACCGCCCGTTGCGGCGGCACCACCCAGTTGCCGTCCGCCGTGCCGACCTGCATCACCCCGGTGGCACCGTAGAGCAGTTGGGCCCGGCGATGATGGTGCATCGGCAACAGATGCCCGTGGGGGTAATCGGTGCCAATGGCGACGACGGCCCTGGGTGTCGCATCCAGCAAATCGATCGAAGTGTTGCGCATCGAAGGGTGACTCGCGATTGGCGTAAACGCGAACATTATTGGCCGGTTTGCTACAGCGGGCCAACCTTCGTTTACCTATCGTGGACGCCTCCCCATTCCACGGACTTCCCTAGATGTTCTACGTATTGCTCGCCTGTTTCGGCTGCTTGAGTGGCGTGACCGCCGTGCTGTTTGGGTTCGGCGGTGGTTTTGTCGTGGTGCCGTTGATCTACCGCCTGCTGATGGCTCGCCACGCAGGTGACGTTATCGGTGAGTCGGCGATGCACATCGCCGTGGCCACTTCCACCTGCGTCATGATCGTCAACGCCTTGGTTGCCACTGGAAAACATCACCGCGCCGGTCAGCTGCTTCGTCATTACTTGTGGCCGTTCGGCGCCTTCATCGCTCTGGGCGCGATCCTCGGCGCAACGGCTGCCACCTGGATGAGCGGCGAGATTATCCGCTACGCCTTCATTGCCTACTTGGGCCTGACCATTCTGGATTGCCTGTTGCGCCGAGGTTTTCTGACACGCGCCAGGGATGCCGACCCACGACCTCTGTCGGCGATGGAGACGACGTCGGGTGGTACGGCTGTCGGAATCATTGCCACGTTCCTGGGTGTCGGCGGAAGTGTCATGACCGTGCCGCTGCTGCGCCGATGTGGTTTGAACATGTCCCAGGCGACGTCCATGGCCAATCCGCTGAGCCTGCCTGTCGCTTTGGCCGGCACCGTGACCTACATGGCCTTGGCCGCTTTCACCGGAACAGACTTGGGGCCGTGGTTCGTCGGTTATGTCGACTTGCTGGCCTTCGCTGTACTCACGCTCGGGGGGCTATTGGGCATCCGCCTGGCAACGCCGTGGATCGGGCGGATACCGGATCGGCTGCATGCGCGGGTGTATGTGGGGTTGTTGATGCTGGTCATGGGGGGGATGTTGCTGGGGTAGGGGGCTATTGATCCGCCAACCCCGGCGCCTCCCGAATAATAAAATGGTCCAGGTTCTCGATATTGGCGCTGAACACCCCGAACGTCTGGTCGGGGTTTTTCTTGCTCGGCACCTGCTTGAACTCCGGCGTCACGCCATAAAAGAAGCAATACAACGACTCGTCACTGTCGATGGCGTGCTTGATTTCTTCCAGGAACGCTTTGCGCTTGCGGTAGTTGTCGATCAGCTTCTTGCTCAGGTAAACGTTGACTGAGTAAGGCTTCTTCTTTGCCTCGTCCGCTTGCTTGAACCAGACCTTTGCTTCGAAATCGATGCGAAAGCTCAGCGTGTAATCCTTGATCTCCTTGATCTTGCCCCAGTAGATCAAGCCCTTGTTGTCCTGCAAGTAGTCGATCTTCTTGAAGAACGATCCATAGGGCGCCGTGTGCTCGCCAATCTTCAGCGGCATGCGCTTGAGCAGATCCTTGTTATCGAAATTCGAGACGAAACATTCCACCGGGTGGGCGAAGACACTGGTCTTGTCCGGTGTCGAGTCCTGGGCGGAATGAGTGTCATCACCGTGGGACGATGCAGAGAGGGGGGGAGGGCGAGTCGCTTCGACATCCTTCGGCAGATCGGACGGTTTACGCACGTACTGACGCCGAGTCAGCAACAGCTCCGACGGAAAATGCTCTTCGCGGTCGTCATCCGTTTCCGCCTCGCCACTCTGCGCACCCAACCCCGGTGTTTTCGGGCTGACATAAGGACAGCCCTCGATATGCTGGGTCGTTGGTTGGTTCTTGAAATGTGGCGTGCGAATGTAATTGACGCTCTTGGCATTGAGCGTCGTCAGCCGATTCTCCTCATCAAACGCCGTCCGACAGGCATCGTTGGGGCACTGGAACTGTTCTTTCGCGGAATCGAACGCCACCGTCTCGTCGAAATTCAGATCGCGCACGTCATAGATCGACAGCTTGTCGTCGAGGCTGCGGCAATAGGCGAGGTCGAATTTCATGAAGGGCTCGGGTCCTTGAGGGGGAAAGGATATTAATTGCGGGAGGCGGGGTGGGTTGCACTGATTGTTTTCAGCTCAATGTAAAATCTGCAGCAATGCCCCAGCCATGGACAGCGCCCGAGACTTTATTGATATTCCCAGCTCGACACCAACCCTGTGGCGAGGGAGCTTGCTCCCGCTGGGCTGCGCAGCAGCCCCCAATTAAGGCAGTGAGCGGGTCGTTCCAGGGTCAAAGCACGCAGTCATAGGTGCGGATGTTCTGTCTCAGCGCCGCCAGAAACGAGAAGGCGTTTTCCACCCGCTCGCCCTGGAACCCGTGGTAATAGCTTTCCGGCGTCAGCACGGTGCCGGCGCCGCGTTTGTTGTCGGGGTGCAGGCAGTAGGGGATCGACAGAAAACCACTGTCAAAGGCACCGAGCAGGGCTTCGGACAAGTTGCTGTCGTGGGCCAGCGTGCCTTCGATCAGGCGTTTCGCGCTGCGCAGGACGCGTTCGTGTTCCTGGGAATCGAACGGAATCTGCGGTAAAACGCCGTCGGTGTTCAGGCAATAGTCGCAGTACTCCAGCGCCGCGATATTTTCCTCTACCCGGGGAATGCGCCTTGATTCCACCGGTGTCTTGATGATCACGCGCTGCACACCCGTGGCGCGGATCATCGCCAGCGCATCGCCAGTGATTCGGCAAAAACCGCCAAGCGAGCGCGGGAAGAACCCCATGAACACATAACCGACAAAGTGATAGCTGCCCGGCGCAAAATATTCGGCCGCGAGTTGTTGGAGGGCTGTCACCGCCGCACGATCCTGCACCGGCGAGGTGCCTTGAGCGTAGGAGAACGACAGCGTCTTGATGCCATGGGAGCGCAAGAACAACCCTTCAAGAATATTCAGCGCCACCAGAATCACCGGGTCGCACATCTGTCCCATCATGCAACCGGCGAAGCTTTCGATGTGACTGTTGTCGACGCCGCTGGACAGCACCTGACAGGCTTTCTCCCAGTGCCCGAACGCCTCGCGCAACGGCGTGCGACTGTACGGCAGGCAATAGGAAATCGGCCCGCCCTCGGTGGTGGGCAGACCGACTTCGACCATGCGCTCGAAAATGTGCAACGGGTCGGGTGAACCATGACGAACCTGCACTGGCAGGCGGTAGCGCGCATCGATCTGGTCGATCATGGCACGGGTTTGCGCTGGCGGATGGTTGACGATCGGATAACCGTTGAGCATCGATTCGCTGTCGATGGCCCGTTGCGCTGCTTCAAGATTGTTTACCCGGGTGAACGCATCAAGGGTGATGGTGCACACAGTGTTCGCCCGGCTCGCTGCCGTGGCTTCCAGGCCGGCTTGCATCCGGGCGGGGTCACTGAAGCCCATTCGCGGCTGGAGCACCGGGCCATGGGCGTTGAAGCGTTCAAGAACATGGGTGTTGAAATCGATCATCCTGATCTGCCTTTTTCTGCGAATCGGTAAGGGTGCAACGGGTCAGCGAGCGATCCGTTTCTCCAGGTAATGCTCTGGATACAACTGGGCAGACACCAATTCCTGAAAGGCATCGAAGCTGTTGGCCACGCTGTCGTCGAACACCTCATCGAAACCGGCGGCGCGCAGTGTGTCGCTATGGCGGGCAATGGTCCGAGGATCGTTTTCGGTGCAGATCTTGCCGCCGATATACACCCCGTCGGTGTGTTTGGTTTCGCTACGAATACGCCGCGCGAGTTCAGCGCCTTCGATGTAGCCATGGCCATTGACCGTGCTGACGACAACCATGGCGCTGGCGTGGCGGTTGAGCCGCGCGATCACTTCATCCATGGGCGTGTTCGGTCCCAGATTCTCGACGTTGTAGCCCATGTCCGTGAGCAGGAACTCCATGAACACCAGATTCCAGCTATGGGAATCCGAAGGCACGGTGGTGAGCAGAGCGGTTTTGCTGAAAGTCATCGTCAAAGTCCTTTTTAAGTTGCTGTCCTGGTTGCGTAGTACGGGAGCGCCCGCTGAAAGTTGCGAAAGTTGGTGGTCACCGAGTTGATGTAGCCCCAGGTCTCGGCGTAGTTCGTGGGAAAGGGTTTGGAACCTTCGATCCTGTCGCGTTCGCGGGCAGTGATGTAGTTCGGCCACTCTTTGGATCGTGGGCGCCGGTGATGAAAGTCGTGACACGGTGTATCGCCGACCATCACAAACACCCGGACAAACAAGTGGAACGCCAGCATCTTGATCAGCCAAACGCTGATATGGGCGAAGCGTCGAACAGTTCCCGCACCTTGGGGTATGCGCAGTTCTTCGCCGATGAATACGCCGGTGGTGCTTTCGCAAATGAAGTCGATGCCGCGCCGTTCCAGTACGTCCACGCTGGGCCAGGTGTGCTCGGCCGCCAGGCGAAATGTGGTGCTGATGTGGTAGCCGGCGAAGATCGGAATCACCCACGCCACGATGAACAGATCGAAATGGCCCAAGGCTGCCGACAGCAGTGCAAGGCCCGCCCAGAAGACCAAGGTCAGTACTGCGACGCGGCGGTTTTCAGCCGTGGCGGTGCCTTTCAATCGGCCCCAGCACGAACGCAGCACGGCCAGTGGCGACAGCGCGGTCGAGACCAGTTTGGTCCACATGCTGGCGATGCTGTCGGACGGTTTCAAACCCACCACACTTTGCAGGTAGGAGAGGGTGTCATCATCGTCGGTCAGCAGCGTTTTCGAACTGTGATGCAGCGCGTGTTCGCTCTTGTAGGTATCGAAGGGTTTGAGCATCAGGACGCCGGAAATGATCCGGCCGACGGTCATATTGGTCTCGCGCGATTCGAAGACCATGTCATGGGCGCAGTTGTGGCAGATCATCACTTGCATCTGCTTGATGCCACCGGTGGCCAGGACAAAGCCCAACAGCCACAGCGCAATGCTGGCCTGCGAATAACCGATGCCGGCCAACAGCGCGCCGCCGGCTATTAATCCCGCCGACACAACGATATGGTGGAACGGCTTCAGAGGTCGGACTTTATCGAGGTCTTCGGGCAGAGGCTTGGCTGTCAGCCAACTCAGAAACGGCTGCATGAACCCTGGAAGGGCGCGCATTGAGTTACGTATCATCCATGTTTCCTCTAGGGTTTTGCTCCATGCAAAAACTGTAACGTGGCCTCTGGATATTTCGAATAGAAATAGGTGGGGATCGATTTTCCATTTTTGGGTATGTCATCGACATGGATTGGGATGATCTGAAGGTTTTTATCTTCGTGGCTAAATCGAACAACGTGACCGAGGCCGGAATCTCGCTCAAGGTTTCGGCCTCGACGGTGTCGCGCAAGATCGCGGCGCTCGAGGAATCGCTCGGTACGGTATTGTTTTCGAAGAAGACCAACGGTTACTTCCTGACTGAAGCGGGAAGAGCGTTGCTGCCATTGGCACTGGAAACGGAGGAGCGTTTCAAACTGATCGAGCGGCAAATGTCGCAACCGGGTGATCGGATGGCGGGACAGGTGCGCATCGATTGTCCGGAACTGATGGGCACGCACTTGATCATTCCGCAACTCGCGGTATTTCATGCTCAGCACCCGGAGATCAGTTTCGACTTCATTAACTCGGCGGTCTCGTCGAAACTCACGCAGAGCCACAGCGACATCATTATCCGCTTGCGCAGACCGGAGAACGGTAACTTCACCATGCGCCGGGTCGGGACCCTGATGCAGGGGCTTTTCTGCTCCCGGGCTTATGCCGATGCCAACGGTCTGCCGACCGAACCCGCCGACCTCAAGCACCACAGCCTGATCGGCTGGACCGAAGAAATGTCGTATATGCCGCTCGCCCAATGGTTGAGCGAAATGGCCGGAGACCAGAAGCTGTGGATGCGCGTTTCAAACCTGAATGCGCAGCTCAAGGCCGTCGAAGCCGATCTGGGGATTGCCGCGCTACCCGTCTATGTCGGACATCAGTCCGGTCTGTGCCAGGTGTTGGCCAATCACCCTGCTCGCCGCTCGGAAATCTGGTTGCTGCGCAATCAGGCGACCCAGGGTGTGAGCCGCGTTGATCGAGTGGTGGAGTATCTGACGGAGCTGTTTCACGGCAAAGCGGTCGGCATGCACTGACGACCGTCTTACCGCGAGGTCATGGCACCAGAATCAATGAACCCTGGGTTTGACGGTATTGCATGACGCAGTGGGCCTGGGCAGCCAGCGCGAGGGGGAAGTGCGCTATTGCCGGCAAACGAATCGCGCCGCTGGCCACTGCTTGCAGCACCCGTTCGGCCGCGTGGGTCAATTCAGCGTCGCCGCCGATGTAGTGCTTCAACGACGGCCGCGTCACATGCAGCGAGCCCATTTGCCCGAGCCGGGACAGGTTGAAATCCGTCACGTCGCCCGAAGCATTGCCAAACAGCACGAGGTGGCCGCGCGGACGCAAACTCGCCAATGACAGCTCTACGGTATCTTTACCGATCGAGTCGAATACGACATGGGCGCCTTTGCCATCGGTCAATTCACGGATCGACCCCAGTGTGTCTGGCGCTTCGGCATTGAGGGCCGCTATGCACCCCACATCCAGAACCTGACGGCGTTTGGCTTCGGTCGAAGCGAGACCTATCACGTGTACACCGCGAGCGACCAGCCAGCTTGTGGCAATGCTGCCCACGCCGCCCGCCGCCGCGTGCCATACCACAAAGTCACCAGGCGCCAGCGGCACGCAGCGATGCGTCAGGTATTCGGCCGTCAGCCCTTTGAACATGAGGCCTGCCGCGACTTCGCTCGGCACACCATCGGGCAAGCGTATCGCCCGCGAAGCGCGAACGACCGCGTGACCGGCATAGCTGCCGGTCGAGCTGTCGACGAAGGCCACTCGATCGCCAATGGCCAGGTTTTTCACCTGCGATCCACATTCGACGACACGCCCAGCACCTTCCATGCCCAAGCCCCGGGGGAAGGCTGAACCATCGTCCAGCGCGCCGGAGCGCCGGTGCAGGTCGATGAAGTTCACGCCGGCGGCTTCGATGGCCACAGTGATTTCTTCAGGGCCGGTGGTACGCAGCGGATATTTGCGCAATTCCATGACGTTGGGTGCCCCGGGGGCGGCGAAGACAATTCCGTGGGTCTGGGTCATGGGAGCCTCCTTAAAGCGGGCCGATGCGCAGGAAAATCCATACCGCAACCGCTATCAGCATCAGGCCGAACGCAGCGTTCTGAAACATCAGCAATTTGGGGCGGGACTGGATCAGTTTCTGTACGGTCGAACCCATCGACACCCAGATGACATGGGAGAAGAAGTTCAGCGAAATCAGCGCCGCACTGAGGATCAACACGACAGTGCTGCTGGTCTCGCCGGAAGGCATGAATGTGGAAAACATCACCAGCAACATCACGATCCCTTGCACGTTGCCCAGTTGTATAACAATGCCGTCCCGAAATTGCAGGTGCATGGCCTTGTCGGTGGGCGCTTTCAGTGGACGACGCAGCATGCGCACACCCAGCCACAAGATGTAGAAACTGCCCACCACTTGCAGCGCCCATACCAGCGTCGGATTGTTCATCAGCGTGTGATAAAGGCCTAAGCCGACCAGCACGGCGATCAGGAAGTAAGTAATGTCGAGCCCAACGATAAACCGCACCGAACGACGCACACCGCTTTGCGCACCCGACGTCGCCACCATCAAGTTGCCGGGGCCCGCACTCAGGGTCAGCGGAACCATGGTCGATAGCCAAAGCAACCAATTGATGCTGAAAATTTCTTGCATGTTGTCTTCCTTAATCACAACGCGGACTTAACTCCGGCAAGTCTAATTCGCAGTTGCTTCTAAGGTTATAGCGAAGAGCGCAAGGCGGTTTCCCATAAATGGGGGAAGCGTGGTGAGGGGGAGGGCGGTCGCCGTTGCCTTTAGGTGAGCCGAGGTTTCGGGAGGGCCAAGCTGCTCGGGCGTGAGGCGTCCGGTGGCTATCGGAAATCTCCGGGGTGGGCTAGCTTAGCGAACCCTAGGGAGGTGATTATGAGTGAACGGGTGCAAGTAGATATACGCCAGGCCAAGTCCCAACTTTCCCAACTGGCTGAACGTGTATGGCGTGGCGACAAGGTGCTGATCACCAGAGCCGGCCAGCCATATCTGGAGCTGCGGCCTCATCTCGATACATCACGGGTGCGCAAGCCTGGGCGGTTGAAGGGTAGGATCCGGATGTCTGCGGAATTCAACCAGACCCTCGACGAATATTAACGATGGATTCGAGGGCGGTCCCCTGGAACCCTCGTGCTCCCTATGAGCAAATGTTGATTGCCCAGGCTCAAGAACACTGATTACTCCAAACCCGCCACCGCCCCTGTGGCGAGGGGATTTAGCGAAACGTCGCACCGCCCCGCTGGGCTGCGAAGCGGCCCCAAGACAACCGGCATCATAATGCCGGTTACGCGGTGAAACCCTTGGCTAACCGGAATTATATTGCTGAAAGCTGAGCGCCCGGTCGAACGAGAAAATCAATGAAAGAATACACCCCCGAAGGTCGCCAGGCACTGCTTGAAGATATCTCGACCCAGCACGCGACGGGAAACGAAACCCTGGGAACCGCCGTTCGCCGGCTACGACTCGAGGTCACCGGTTTGGACCAGGAAACCTTTGCACTGATGTGCAAGATGTCGACCAAAGCCCTGTACCAGATCGAGAAGGACAAGGGTAATCCGACCCTCAGCACCATTGACGCCATCATGAGGAAGTTCGGACTGCGTCTCGGGCTGACCAGAGCGCCACAAACCATTTACACGCCGCCGCTTGGGCAGGAAAAGCCTGCCTCTAATGCGCCCATTCGTGGCACTAAGCCTCGTCGCCAATAGGCGGGTCAACAGGCACTTCAGCAATGCAAGCCTGGTCGAATTCCCCCATGGTCGCCTCGTCGATAGCGCCGATTTTCAGCAGTGCTTCGGCCGAGCTGTGAATCGACTCGAAGGCCTCACTTTTGAATTCGTCAGCCATTGAATATCTCCAGTAGAAGTCGGACTGAAGCCTTGCCCCATCCCCGTGGCGAGGGAGCTTGCTCCCGCTGGGCTGCGCAGCAGCCCCAATTCCATATGACCAACAAAAAACCGCCGCCCGAACACGGACGACGGCTTCTGATTGAATCTCAAAACCCTCGCAAAACTCTCGACGCTTTCCGCCACCAGGGTTCATGCTGGCTAAACGGATCATCCACCAACACCGCCGGCATATCCCGCAAGCGAATCCATGGTTCATCCTGCCAGTGCAGCATGCAGAGCGACATCTTCGGCCAATCCAACACGCTCAACGTAGGCCGCTCCACCTTATGTGAGCAGCGCTCATCCCGCAGCGCAGGCACCACCTGATGCGTGATCCACTCACGCAGCAAGCGGTACTCGGGGCAGTAGTGATAAACCAGCAACGCATAAACACCCGACTCGCTCAGCATCAG
Source organism: Pseudomonas sp. FW305-28 (assembly GCF_017351395.1). Lineage (NCBI taxonomy): Bacteria > Pseudomonadati > Pseudomonadota > Gammaproteobacteria > Pseudomonadales > Pseudomonadaceae > Pseudomonas > Pseudomonas sp. FW305-28. Next base: position 44,098 of record NZ_JACNDD010000019.1, on the reverse strand, counting down.
ACGCTCTTCGGTCAAGCCGTGGACATGCACGAGCATCATCCGACGCTGGTCAGGGTCAAGCTTGCGGGTCATACGCTCATCGAGGTGCTTGCTCATCAAACGCCCCAAATCGGAGGTGCTGAACCAAGCCTGGTTTTCGACCAAGAGGGCGTGAAGATGGAGGTTGTGACGGGTGAAAACCGCCGGAATGTAAGCATCAGGCATGATAGGTCTCCGAGGTATACGGAGAGCAGAGCTGCGTTCTTGTGGGCATAACCACCTCTACGTTCGAAGGTTAGCGGCGCGAGCCCGACGTAGAGGATGTAAGAAAAATCCCAACTAGCTATTTTCTCCACACAGAGTTGCAAATGTCCTTAGACAGTACGCGGTTCTATGCTCAGCGATTAGCTACTACGTTGGGCGTTTCTTAGGCACCTGCGACTAAGATAGGTAACGAGGCAGTACGGCGTCAATGCGGAACGATTCTGAGTTTTTCGTAGGGCAGAGGTAGCGTATCTGTCCTGGAGTTAAACGCGGTTTTGGTTCCGTAGAATACAAAAAACCCCGTTTTCACGGGGTTTTCAGTTAGGCGTGCAACATAGGATTCTTCTTGCGAATCAATCCCAGCTCAAAGCCCCACCCGTCTGATACTCAATCACTCGCGTCTCAAAGAAGTTCTTCTCTTTCTTCAAGTCCATGATCTCGCTCATCCAAGGGAACGGGTTAGTCGTGCCTGGATACTCTTCTTTCAGGCCAATCTGCGACAGGCGACGGTTAGCGATGAACTTCAGATAGTCCTCCATCATCGCCGCGTTCATGCCCAACACGCCGCGAGGCATGGTGTCGCGGGCGTATTCGATCTCCAGCTGCGTACCCTGCAGGATCATCTGGGTCGCTTCTTCCTTCATCTCGGCATCCCACAGGTGCGGGTTTTCGATTTTGATCTGGTTGATCACGTCGATGCCGAAGTTCAGGTGCATGGATTCGTCGCGCAGGATGTATTGGAACTGCTCGGCAACGCCGGTCATTTTGTTGCGGCGGCCCATGGAGAGGATCTGGGTGAAGCCGCAGTAGAAGAAGATGCCTTCCAGGACGCAGTAGTAGGCGATCAGGTTGCGCAGCAGCTCTTTGTCGGTGTCCGGGGTGCCGGTTTCGAACTTCGGATCGGAGATCGAACGGGTGTACTTCAGGCCCCAGGCGGCTTTTTTCGCGACCGATGGGATCTCGTGGTACATGTTGAAGATCTCGCCTTCATCCATGGCCAGCGATTCGATGCAGTACTGGTAGGCGTGGGTGTGGATCGCCTCTTCGAAGGCCTGACGCAGGATGTACTGGCGGCATTCCGGGTTGGTGATCAGGCGGTACACGGCCAGGACCAGGTTGTTGGCAACCAGGGAGTCAGCGGTGGAGAAGAAGCCCAGGTTGCGCATGACGATGCGGCGCTCGTCGTCGGTCAGGCCTTCCGGGTTTTTCCAGAGGGCGATGTCGGCGGTCATGTTAACTTCTTGCGGCATCCAGTGGTTTGCGCAGCCGTCCAGGTACTTCTGCCAGGCCCAGTCGTATTTGAAGGGGACGAGCTGGTTGAGGTCGGCGCGGCAGTTGATCATGCGCTTTTCATCGACGGCGACACGGGCGGAGGCGCCTTCGAGTTCGGCGAGGCCTTCGGCGACGTCGAGTTTGTCGAGGGCGGCCTTGGCGCGAATGATCGCGGCCGAGTCGCTGGCCGTCACGGCCCGGGCTTCGAGGGCGGCGGCACCGCCGGCGCTGTCGAGGCGGTCCATGTTGGCTTCAGAAGCGTGGCCGGCGTTGGCGCCTTTTACAGCGACTTCGCCGTCTTCTTTGTCGAATTCGTCCCAGCTCAGCATGACGTGTCGTCTCCTGCGTGAGGGCCAGATGCCCGATGAAGGCCTACTGGCCGCGGTGGATCTTGAAAAATCGTTTGTTGCAGCAGCTGACGCAGGCAATAAACAGAAAAATGTACGGGTCGTTCCGAAGCGGCGCAGAACGCCGGGAGGCATTTGGCGCTGGCGTGGGCTTCAGGCAGCCTTGATCCCCTGTAAGGGAATATTGCAGGCCCGTTTGAGGCGGCATTATAAGGACTTTTTTGCCTACGTGCTGCGGCGAAATGGCTCACAGACGGCGTCGCGAAGGGTATATCCGCGTGGGAGCGAGTATTTACAAGGCTTTGGCCGCCGAAGATTTTTTTTGCCTGGGTCGAACGGCGGTTGGTTTTGATCAAAAAACGAGCGTTTTTTACGGTTTTGCACTACATGTTGTGTTTTCGGAGGGTTTTCAGCGGTTCCAGACACAACCAGGCCCGATCGAGACCGGGCCATGGAAAATGCCAGTAATGATCAATCGGTACGGGCCGAACCGGTGCGGTCGTTGCCATCGGTTGCGACAGTGGTCGGGTCGGTGTGGTCGTGACCGTCGGTGGCGACCGTGGCAGCATCCGTGGGGTTGTAGCGGTCGATGGCGGCGGCTGAACCGGTGCGATCGAAACCGTCGGCGGCGAAGCTATTGGCGGCCAGTACGGACAGGGCCAAGGCGAAGAACAGTTTGCTTTTCATGGTGGTTGCTCCTGGTTCGTTCAAAGTCGATCAGCCGTTGGAGCAGCCGTTGCCCATGACGCTGTAGCGCAGGATATGGCGCTGGCCCTTGGAGTCGTCGTATTCCATCTTCGCCGGGACCACTTCGCAGACATTGGGGATGTCGCTCATGGAAATGACTTTGGCGATATCCAGGTGGGTGGAGTAGGTGTACTCCTCAATGGCGGGTTTTTGCTGTGCGACATCGGTCGGGACCTCGTCTGCCATCGCGGTGGCGCAAAGGCTGCCGAGGACCAGAACCCATAAAGCTTTCATCTAATTCACCTTTCTTGAGGTCGAGTGGGGTCACGCAACCTTTTTGGGGTTGCGTGTGGAACGTGTATTGGAAGTTGGATTAACGGCCTTCGTGGGGGCTGTGTTGCGTTAATCGTGTTTGCCGGTTGGCGAGATGAATTTTAGGGAGTGGGGCTGGGCGCAAAAAGCCTTGGTTTTGATAAACACTGTTGGTTGATCTGGTAATAATCGCTGCAGGTGGTGGGGTTGTCTGTGGCATCTATGTTGGAGGTGCTGCCGTCATCGCGAGCAAGCTCGGCTCCCACAGGCTCGGCTGCTACACAGGGAAAGCCTGGCGGGAGCAGGGTTGCACGTTAGTACCGACATTTTGTAGGGACTTGTTACTACCATCGTCGAATGGTTCTATAGGCCCGCCCCGGGCTACAACGGGACCATACAAAAACAACTATGTCTCCGAGGTAAGAAAGATGAGTGCGGCTTCTCTGTATCCCGTTCGCCCCGAGGTTGCGGCCAGTACGTTGACTGACGAGGCGACCTACAAGGCGATGTATCAGCAGTCGGTCGTCAACCCGGATGGCTTCTGGCGCGAGCAGGCCAAGCGCCTCGACTGGATCAAACCGTTCACCACGGTGAAGCAGACCTCCTTCGACGATCACCATGTCGATATCAAGTGGTTTGCCGACGGCACCTTGAACGTGTCCTACAACTGCCTCGACCGTCACCTGGCCGAGCGCGGCGATCAAATTGCGATTATCTGGGAGGGCGATGACCCGTCCGAGAGCCGCAACATCACCTATCGCGAACTGCACGAAGAAGTCTGCAAGTTCGCCAACGCCCTGCGTGGCCAGGACGTGCATCGCGGCGACGTGGTGACCATCTACATGCCGATGATCCCTGAGGCTGTGGTCGCGATGCTGGCCTGTACCCGGATCGGTGCGATTCACTCGGTAGTGTTCGGCGGCTTCTCCCCTGAAGCGCTGGCCGGCCGGATCATCGACTGCAAATCCAAAGTGGTGATCACCGCTGACGAAGGCGTTCGCGCTGGCAAGAAGATCCCGCTCAAGGCTAACGTCGATGACGCGCTGACCAACCCGGAAACCAGCAGCATCCAGAAAGTCATCGTGTGCAAGCGCACGGCTGGCAACATCAAGTGGAACCAGCACCGCGACATCTGGTACGAAGACCTGATGAAGGTGGCCGGCACCGTTTGCGCACCGAAGGAGATGGGCGCCGAAGAAGCGCTGTTCATCCTCTACACCTCCGGTTCCACCGGCAAGCCCAAGGGCGTGCAGCACACCACGGCCGGCTACCTGTTGTATGCAGCGCTGACCCATGAGCGCGTGTTCGACTACAAGCCAGGCGAGGTCTACTGGTGCACCGCCGACGTGGGCTGGGTCACCGGCCACAGCTATATCGTCTACGGCCCGCTGGCCAATGGTGCGACCACGCTGCTGTTCGAAGGCGTGCCGAACTACCCGGACATCACCCGGGTAGCCAAGGTCATCGACAAGCACAAGGTCAGCATCCTCTACACCGCGCCAACCGCCATCCGCGCGATGATGGCCTCGGGCACCGCCGCCGTCGAAGGCGCCGATGGCAGCAGCCTGCGCCTGTTGGGTTCGGTGGGTGAGCCGATCAACCCGGAAGCCTGGGACTGGTACTACAAGAACGTCGGCAAGGAACGTTGCCCGATCGTCGACACCTGGTGGCAGACCGAGACCGGTGGCGTGCTGATCAGCCCATTGCCAGGCGCCACGGCGTTGAAGCCGGGTTCGGCTACTCGCCCGTTCTTCGGTGTGGTGCCGGCGCTGGTGGACAACCTCGGCAACCTGATCGAAGGCGCGGCCGAAGGCAACCTGGTGATCCTCGATTCTTGGCCAGGCCAGGCGCGTACGCTGTACGGCGATCATGATCGTTTCGTCGACACCTACTTCAAGACCTTCAGCGGCATGTACTTCACCGGTGACGGCGCCCGTCGCGACGAGGACGGTTACTACTGGATCACCGGTCGAGTGGATGACGTGCTCAACGTGTCCGGCCACCGCATGGGCACGGCCGAGATCGAGAGCGCCATGGTCGCCCACCCGAAAGTCGCCGAAGCGGCGGTGGTGGGTGTGCCGCACGACATCAAGGGGCAGGGCATCTATGTCTACGTCACCCTCAATGCCGGCGAAGAAACCAGCGAGGCCCTGCGCCTGGAACTGAAGAACTGGGTGCGCAAGGAGATCGGTCCGATTGCCTCGCCGGATGTGATCCAGTGGGCACCAGGGCTGCCGAAGACCCGTTCCGGCAAGATCATGCGCCGCATCCTGCGCAAGATTGCCACGGCGGAATACGACGGGTTGGGTGATATCTCCACCCTGGCCGACCCGGGTGTGGTGGCGCACTTGATCGAGACGCACAAGACCATGAACGTTGCCTGACGTTAACCAGTAACACCGAAAAGCCCCGCCCGGTTTTGCCGAGCGGGGCTTTTTTTATGGGGCCTGCCACGTCCTGAATAAGGTTCATACCTACCTCTGGACTGGACACCCTTGTGGCGAGGGAGCTTGCTCCCGCTCGGCTGCACCTTGTAGGAGCTGTCGAGCGTAGCGAGGCTGCGATCTTGCCTCAAGCAATGGAGTCTGAAGTGAACGATCAAAAGATCGCAGCCTTCGGCAGCTCCTACCCCCAGCGGGAGCAAGCTCCCTCGCCACGGGTTCGGCGAATGAATAAATATCGGCGTTTGAAGTGGGAGGTGTCTGAACGTTACCGGTGTTTCGAAATGTGTAACCAAAGGCGCCACAACGGGGCGATGTGAAACGCGAAGCCCCGTTACAGGGCGGCTCCGGGCGTTCCGGAAAATAAGCCGACACGCTGTGCTTGCCGGATTAGAAGGGTTTGCGAATAATGGGCCCGCTATTTGCAGCATAGATCGGTTTCCCTTCTTTTGCTCTTGCATGAATTTGCGGGGCTGTCAATGTGCTCGAACCGCTTTCTCGGTGCTTCTGTAATTTGTTGTCGCATTGAAGAAATATCGGCTTCGGGCCTGTCGTTAGAATGCCGATCACTCGCTCGTCGTGGCTCGCGTTGGATAAACCGTGAGCTTCCCAGGACGCAGCACCCACGTTCGTTCCACCCATTCGCATATTGGGCTGTTGCTCACTCTGCCGTTTTTGCCCTTTACCGATGGAGTCCCAAGATGAAGAAACTTGTGCTGCTTGGCGCCCTGGCACTGTCCGTGCTGTCCCTGCCGACCTTCGCTGATGAGAAACCCCTGAAGATTGGTATCGAAGCGGCTTACCCTCCGTTCGCCTCGAAAGCCCCGGATGGCAGTATCGTTGGCTTCGACTACGACATCGGCAACGCGCTGTGCGAAGAAATGAAGGTCAAGTGCGTATGGGTCGAGCAAGAATTCGACGGCCTGATACCGGCGCTGAAGGTGCGCAAGATCGACGCGATCCTGTCGTCCATGTCCATCACTGAAGATCGCAAGAAGTCCGTTGATTTCACCAACAAGTACTACAACACCCCGGCCCGTCTGGTGATGAAGGCCGGTACCCAGGTCAGCGACAACCTGGCCGAGCTCAAGGGCAAGAACATCGGCGTGCAGCGTGGTTCGATCCACGAGCGTTTCGCCCGTGAAGTCCTGGCTCCGCTGGGTGCCGAGATCAAGCCGTACGGTTCGCAGAACGAAATCTACCTGGACGTCGCCGCCGGCCGCCTCGACGGCACCGTGGCAGACGCTACCCTGTTGGATGACGGCTTCCTCAAGACCGATGCCGGCAAGGGCTTCGCATTCGTAGGTCCAGCCTTCACCGACGAGAAATACTTCGGCGACGGCATCGGTATCGCGGTTCGCAAGGGCGATGCGCTGAAAGACAAGATCAATGGCGCGATCACCGCCCTCCGCGAGAACGGCAAGTACAAGCAAATCCAGGACAAATACTTCGCTTTCGACATCTACGGCAAGTAACGACGTCCCGCCACTCGTGCGAAATGGCGCAAGCAACAGGATCTCTGCGGTTTGCGCCATTTTTTTCATCCCACTTTCGAGGACCTGAATCATGTTGAAAGGCTACGGGGCTGTCATCCTCGATGGCGCATGGTTGACGCTTGAGCTCGCCTTGTCGTCCATGGCCCTGGCCATCGTCCTGGGTTTGATCGGCGTTGCGTTGCGCCTTTCTCCGGTGCGCTGGCTGGCGTGGCTGGGCGACCTGTATTCCACGGTCATTCGCGGCATTCCCGACCTGGTGCTGATCCTGCTGATTTTCTACGGCGGCCAGGACTTGCTCAATCGCGTGGCACCGATGCTCGGCTATGACGACTACATCGACCTGAACCCGCTGGCGGCCGGTATCGGCACCCTGGGCTTCATCTTCGGTGCGTACCTGTCGGAGACCTTTCGCGGTGCATTCATGGCGATTCCCAAGGGCCAGGCCGAGGCGGGCATGGCATATGGCATGAGCGGCTTCCAGGTGTTCTTCCGGGTGCTGGTGCCGCAGATGATTCGCCTGGCGATTCCGGGCTTCACCAACAACTGGCTGGTATTGACCAAGGCCACTGCGCTGATTTCGGTGGTGGGCCTGCAAGACATGATGTTCAAGGCCAAGCAGGCGGCGGATGCCACTCGCGAGCCTTTCACCTTCTTCCTCGCAGTGGCGGCGATGTACCTGGTGATCACCAGTGTCTCGTTGCTGGCGTTGCGTCACCTTGAGAAGCGCTACTCGGTAGGCGTAAGGGCGGCTGATCTATGATCTTCGACTACAACGTCATCTATGAAGCCTTGCCGCTGTATTTCAGTGGCTTGCTGACCACCCTCAAATTGTTGGCCCTGTCGCTGTTCTTCGGCCTGCTGGCGGCGTTGCCCCTGGGGCTGATGCGGGTGTCCAAGCAGCCGATCGTCAACATGACGGCCTGGCTCTACACCTACGTGATCCGCGGCACGCCGATGCTGGTGCAGCTGTTCCTGATCTACTACGGGCTGGCGCAGTTCGCGATCGTGCGCGAAAGCTTCCTCTGGCCATGGCTGTCCAGCGCGACGTTCTGTGCTTGCCTGGCGTTTGCCATCAACACCAGCGCCTACACCGCCGAAATCATCGCCGGCAGCCTGCGGGCCACGCCCAATGGTGAGATCGAAGCGGCCAAGGCCATGGGCATGTCGCGCTACAAGCTGTATCGCCGGATCCTGCTGCCGTCGGCCTTGCGTCGGGCGCTGCCGCAATACAGCAACGAAGTGATCATGATGTTGCAGACCACCAGCCTGGCATCCATCGTGACCCTGATCGACATCACCGGCGCGGCGCGCACGGTGAATGCGCAGTATTACTTGCCGTTCGAGGCCTACATCACGGCCGGCGCTTTCTACCTGTGCCTGACCTTCATTCTGGTGCGCCTGTTCAAACTGGCCGAGCGCCGCTGGCTGGGTTACCTGGCCCCGCGCAAGCACTGATAACGCATCGATCCGATCGACTGCTCAACGACTGACGTTTTGTGAGAACCGACCGCATGTACAAGCTTGAAGTCCAAGACCTGCATAAACGCTATGGCAGTCATGAAGTGCTCAAGGGCGTGTCCCTGAAGGCCGCCGCTGGCGATGTGATCAGCATCATCGGCTCCAGTGGCTCCGGCAAGAGTACTTTCCTGCGTTGCATCAACCTGCTCGAGCAACCCCATGCCGGCAAGATTCTGCTCAACAACGAAGAGCTGAAACTGGTCGCCGGCAAGGATGGCGCCATGAAGGCCGCAGACCCCAAGCAACTGCAGCGCATGCGTTCGCGGCTGTCGATGGTGTTCCAGCATTTCAACCTGTGGTCCCACATGACCGCGCTGGAAAACATCATGGAGGCGCCCGTGCATGTACTGGGCGTGGCCAAGGCTGAAGCGCGGGAGAAGGCCGAGCACTACCTGAACAAGGTCGGCGTGGCCCATCGCAAGGATGCCTACCCGGGCCACATGTCCGGCGGCGAGCAGCAGCGCGTGGCGATTGCCCGTGCGCTGGCGATGGAGCCTGAGGTGATGCTGTTCGACGAGCCGACCTCGGCGCTGGACCCGGAGCTGGTGGGCGACGTGCTCAAGGTGATGCAGGCCCTGGCCGTGGAAGGTCGGACCATGGTGGTGGTGACTCACGAAATGGGCTTTGCCCGCGAGGTGTCGAACCAGCTGGTGTTCCTGCACAAAGGCATCGTCGAAGAAAGCGGCAACCCACGTGAAGTGCTGGTCAATCCGCAATCGGAGCGCCTGCAACAATTTCTTTCGGGCAGCCTCAAGTAATCGCTCCCGTTACGCACCTGATTTGGGTCATGCTGCGCACCGCGCGCCAGATGGTCTAATTTGGTTGCAGCCGCTTTTGGCTTTAACACTGTTTTCGCTTCGGATCGCCCGCCATGACTGCCCATCGAATAGGTTTCCTGATTTGGCCCAGCACTAAAGCCTTGACGCTGGCGCTGGCCGAGGAGGCCTTGCGTGTCGCTCAGCGGGTGCATCCGGATGTGGTCTACGAGCTGTCGTTCCTGCAGGCCGAGCCACCGGCCGCCGGCGCCTGGCAATTGCCGGGCGAACCTTGGGCCGGCAAGCTCGAGGGGTTCCAGAAGCTGTTCCTGCTGGCCGATGAGCCGCCGACCGCACTGGCCTCGCCCCTGAGCAGCGCCCTCAAGCAACTGGTGCGTGCCGGTTGCGTGATCGGTGGTTTGTCGGCGGGTGTCTATCCCTTGGCCCAGCTGGGTTTGCTCGACGGTTACCGTGCCGCCGTGCATTGGCGCTGGCAGGACGACTTCTCCGAACGTTTCCCCAAGGTCATCGCCACCAGCCATCTGTTTGACTGGGATCGCGATCGCCTGAGCGCTTGCGGCGGCATGTCGGTGCTGGATCTGTTGCTGGCGGTCCTGGCCCGGGATCACGGTGCGGAGCTGGCCGGTGCGGTGTCGGAAGAGTTGGTGGTCGAGCGCATTCGTGAAGGCGGCGAGCGCCAGCGCATCCCGTTGCAGAACCGCCTCGGCTCCAGCCATCCAAAGCTCACCCAGGCGGTGCTGCTGATGGAAGCCAATATCGAAGAGCCGCTGACCACCGACGAAATCGCCCAGCATGTGTGTGTATCCCGCCGGCAACTGGAGCGGATCTTCAAGCAATACCTCAACCGCGTGCCCAGCCAGTATTACCTGGAACTGCGCCTGAACAAGGCCCGGCAGATGTTGATGCAGACCAGCAAATCCATCATCCAGATCGGCCTGTCCTGCGGTTTCTCCTCGGGGCCACACTTCTCCAGCGCCTACCGCAACTTCTTCGGCGCCACGCCGCGGGAAGACCGCAACCAGCGACGCAGCAGCAGCCCGTTCGAATTGTCCTCGGTGCCGTCCGAGCGGGGTTAGGCTGGCACAACTTCCCGGCAGCAAGGGAATCTGTGGGAGCAAGGCTTGCCCGCGATGCAGGCGCCACATTTGTGCAGGCTAACCGAGTCATCGTTCATCGCGAGCAAGCTTTGCTCCCACAGGTAAGTCCCTTTGCCGCAAGTGCCTGGCAAGGGAAAGCTTCTGAATCAAATCTCGAGGCGGGCGCCTCAAATCCACTGGCAACGTTTAAACTGCGCCTTTGCGACGCTATTTGTCGCATTGCCGTAAACCCGCGCAAAACGTGGGTTGGCGCTATAAGAAGTTGTCGCTTGGCGGCAAGGCCGGGCTGAAAACTGTCCTTACAATCCTTACCAAGCCCGCCAGTTCCAGGCGGGTGTTCCTCATCAGGAGACTCCGATGTCCGTTGAGCAAGCCGCGGTACAACGCGCCGATTTCGACCAGGTTATGGTTCCCAACTATGCACCTGCTGCCTTCATACCTGTGCGTGGTGCCGGTTCCCGCGTATGGGACCAATCCGGTCGTGAGTTGATCGACTTTGCTGGCGGCATTGCAGTCAACGTACTGGGCCACGCCCACCCGGCGCTGGTCGGCGCACTGACTGAACAGGCCAACAAGCTGTGGCACGTCTCCAACGTCTTCACCAATGAGCCGGCCCTGCGCCTGGCCCACAAGCTGGTCAACGCGACGTTTGCCGAGCGCGCGTTTTTCTGCAACTCCGGCGCCGAAGCCAACGAGGCCGCCTTCAAGCTGGCCCGGCGTGTTGCGTTCGATCGTTTCGGCAGCGAAAAATACGAAATCATCGCCGCGCTCAATAGCTTCCACGGTCGCACCCTGTTCACCGTCAACGTCGGCGGGCAGTCGAAGTACTCCGACGGTTTCGGGCCTAAAATCACTGGCATCACCCACGTTCCTTATAACGACCTGGCCGCGTTGAAAGCCGCTGTCTCGGACAAGACCTGCGCCGTGGTGCTGGAGCCGATCCAGGGCGAGGGCGGCGTGCTGCCGGCCGAGCAGGCCTACCTGCAAGGCGCCCGCGACCTGTGCGATGCCCACGACGCGCTGCTGGTGTTCGACGAAGTGCAGACCGGCATGGGCCGCAGCGGTCATCTGTTTGCCTACATGCATTACGGCGTGGTCCCGGACATCCTCACCAGCGCCAAGAGCCTGGGCGGTGGTTTCCCGATTGCGGCGATGCTCACCACCGAAGCCCTGGCCAAGCACCTGGTGGTCGGCACCCACGGCACCACCTATGGCGGCAACCCGCTGGCCTGCGCGGTGGCCGAAGCGGTGATCGATGTGGTCAATACGCCTGAGGTGCTCGGTGGTGTCAAAACCAAGCACGCCAAGTTCAAGGCGCGCCTGGAGCAGATCGGCGAGAAGTACGGCCTGTTCACCCAAGTGCGTGGCCTGGGCCTGCTGATCGGCTGCGTGCTGAACGATGCCTGGAAAGGCAAGGCCAAGGACATCTTCAACGCCGCCGAACAGGAAGGCCTGATGATCCTGCAAGCCGGCCCGGACGTGATTCGCTTCGCCCCGAGCCTGGTGGTGGAAGACGCCGACATCGACGCCGGCCTGGACCGCTTCGAGCGGGCCGCGGCGAAGCTGACGCAAGCCTGATCCCGAAAAACTGAACCGGCTCCATGGGGAGCCAGTTTCTTGTGGGAGCTGAGCTTGCTCGCGATGGGATCGCCTCGGTTTGACAGGTAGAGCTCATTGCCTGCATCGCGAGCAAGCTTTGCTCCCACAGGGAGTCAGTATTTTTTTCTGTGTGTCGACCTGAGGGTCGAACCCTTTATTTCAAGTTAAGGAGTGACACCATGCTGGTGATGCGCCCCGCGCAAATGGCGGATCTGGGCGAGGTACAGCGTCTGGCTGCGGACAGTCCGATCGGTGTCACTTCCTTGCCGGATGACGTGGAACGCCTGAGCGACAAGATCGCCGCAAGCGAAGCCTCGTTTGCCGCCGAAGTCAGCTTCAACGGCGAAGAGAGCTATTTCTTCGTCCTCGAAGACACCGCGACCGGCAAGCTGGCGGGCTGTTCGGCCATCGTCGCGTCGGCCGGTTATTCCGAACCGTTCTACAGCTTTCGCAACGAGACCTTCGTGCACGCCTCCCGTGAGCTGAAGATCCACAACAAGATCCACGTGCTCTCCCAATGCCACGACCTGACCGGCAACAGCCTGCTGACCAGTTTCTACGTGGTGCCGGAACTGGTGGGCTCGCCATGGTCGGAACTCAATTCACGGGGGCGGCTGTTGTTCGTCGCCAGCCATCCGGAGCGGTTCGCCGATTCGGTGGTGACCGAGATCGTCGGCTACAGCGATGAGAATGGCGACTCGCCGTTCTGGGACGCCATCGGTCGCAACTTCTTCGACCTCAACTACGCCGCCGCCGAGCGCCTGTGCGGACTGAAGAGCCGTACCTTCCTCGCCGAGCTGATGCCCCATTACCCGATCTATGTGCCGCTGTTGCCGGATGCCGCCCAGGAAGCCATGGGCCAGGTACATCCGCGGGCGCAGATCACCTTCGACATCCTGATGCGCGAGGGTTTCGAGACCGATCACTACATCGACATCTTCGACGGTGGCCCGACCCTGCATGCCCGTGTCTCGGGCATCCGCTCGATCGCCCAGAGCCGCGTGGTGCCGGTGAAGATCGGCGAACCGGTCAAGGGCGTCGGCCGGCAATACCTGGTGGCCAATGCCCAGTTGCAGGATTACCGCGCCGTGCTGCTCGAACTCGACTACGCGCCGGGCAAACCGGTGACCCTGGATATGGAAGCGGCCGAAGCCTTGGGCGTTGGCGAAGGCGCCAGCGTGCGCCTGGTGGCGGTTTAATGAGTTTCGCGGGTGGCGCAAGCGGCCCGTTTGAGGAGATAGCATGATCGTTCGTCCCGTACGCAGCAGCGATTTACCCGCTCTGATCGCCCTGGCCCGCAGCACGGGCACCGGCCTGACCACCTTGCCGGCCAATGAGGAGCGCCTGGCCCATCGGGTCGGTTGGGCCGAGAAGACCTTTCGCGGCGAAGCCGGGCGCGGTGATGCGGACTACCTGTTCGTGCTCGAAGACGATGACGGGCGCGTGGTGGGCATTTCCGCCATCGCCGGTGCCGTGGGGCTGCGTGAGCCCTGGTACAACTTTCGGGTCGGCCTGACGGTCAGCGCTTCCCAGGAATTGAACATCTATCGGGAAATCCCGACCCTGTTCCTGGCCAACGACCTGACCGGCAATTCCGAGCTGTGCTCGTTGTTCCTCCACGCCGACTACCGCAGTGGCCTCAATGGCCGGATGCTGGCCAAGGCGCGGCTGTTGTTCATCGCCGAGTTCCCGCAGTTGTTCGGCAACAAGATCATTGCCGAGATGCGCGGCATGTCCGACGACAACGGACGTTCGCCGTTCTGGGAAAGCCTGGGCCGGCATTTCTTCAAAATGGAGTTCAGCCAGGCCGACTACCTCACCGGCGTGGGCAACAAGGCGTTCATCGCTGAACTGATGCCCAAATTCCCGCTGTACACCTGTTTCCTGTCCGAAGATGCCCGGGCCGTGATTGGCCAGGTTCATCCGGACACTGAACCGGCCTTGTCGATGCTCAAGAGCGAAGGTTTCAGCTATCAGGGTTACGTCGACATCTTCGACGCCGGCCCGGCGGTGGAGTGCGAGACCGGCAAGATCCGCGCGATTCGCGACAGCCAGGCGCTGGTGCTGGCCATCGGCACGCCGGGCGATGACGCCACGCCGTTCCTCATCCATAACCGCAAGCGCGAAGACTGCCGCATCACCGCTGCACCGGCGCGCTTCGCCGCAGGCACTCTGGTGGTCGATCCGCTGACCGCCAAGCGTCTTCAACTCAATGCCGGCGATCAGGTGCGTGCCGTTGCGTTGTCCGCTGCCCGGGAGTCGAAATGATGAATTCGTTGTACATCGCAGGTAGCTGGCTGGAAGGCCAGGGCGACCTCTTTGAGTCGTTGAACCCAGTGACCCAGCAAGTGTTGTGGTCGGGCAACGGTGCCACGGCGGCGCAAGTGGAATCGGCGGTGCAGGCCGCGCGCCAGGCGTTCCCGGACTGGGCGCGGCGCTCGCTGGATGAACGCATCCAGGTGTTGGAAGCTTTTGCCGCGGCCCTGAAAAGCCACGCTGACGAACTGGCCCAGTGCATCGGTGAAGAAACCGGCAAGCCGTTGTGGGAAGCGGCGACCGAAGTCACCAGCATGGTCAATAAAGTCGCCATTTCGGTGCAGAGCTACCGTGAGCGGACCGGTGAGAAGAGCGGCCCCCTGGGCGACGCCACCGCCGTGCTGCGCCACAAACCCCACGGCGTGGTGGCGGTCTTCGGTCCCTACAACTTCCCCGGTCACTTGCCCAACGGTCATATCGTGCCCGCGCTGCTGGCCGGCAACAGCGTGTTGTTCAAGCCGAGCGAGCTGACGCCGAAAGTCGCCGAGCTGACGGTCAAGTGCTGGGTTGAGGCCGGTCTGCCGGCGGGTGTGCTGAACCTGCTGCAAGGCGCGCGGGAAACCGGTATCGCCCTGGCAGCGAACCCAGGTATCGACGGGCTGTTCTTCACCGGCTCCAGCCGCACCGGCAATCTGCTGCATCAACAATTTTCCGGGCGTCCGGACAAGATCCTCGCGCTGGAAATGGGCGGTAACAACCCGCTGGTGGTGGATGAGGTGGCGGACGTCGATGCGGCGGTCTACACCATTATCCAGTCGGCCTTCATTTCCGCCGGGCAGCGCTGCACCTGTGCGCGTCGCCTGTTGGTGCCGCAAGGCCCGTGGGGCGATGCCTTGCTGGCGCGCCTGGTGGCGGTCAGCTCGACCCTTGAAGTCGGTGCCTTCGACCAGCAACCGGCACCGTTCATGGGCTCGGTGATTTCCCTGGGGGCGGCGAAGGCGCTGATGGACGCGCAAAACCATTTGCTGGGCAAAGGCGCCGTGCCGCTGTTGGCCATGACCCAGCCGCAGCCCCAGGCGGCATTGCTGACGCCGGGTATCCTGGATGTGACTGCCGTGGCCGAGCGTCCTGATGAAGAGCTGTTCGGGCCGTTGCTGCAAGTGATCCGCTACACGGACTTCGCTGCGGCCATCACCGAGGCCAACAATACGCAGTACGGCCTGGCGGCCGGGTTGCTGTCTGATTCCCAGGCGCGTTACCAGCAATTCTGGCTGCAGAGCCGCGCCGGTATCGTCAACTGGAACAAACAGCTGACCGGCGCCGCCAGCAGTGCCCCGTTCGGCGGTGTCGGTGCCTCGGGCAACCATCGCGCCAGTGCTTATTACGCGGCCGATTATTGCGCGTACCCGGTGGCTTCCCTGGAGACCCCGAGCCTTGTCATGCCGGCTGCCCTGACCCCCGGTGTGCGCATGTCTTGAGACCGCCATCGCGGGCAAGCCTTGTCCCCACAGGGGTTATGCAAAACCTGTGAGAGCAAGCCTTGTCCCCACAGGGGTTATGCAAAACCTGTGGGAACAAGGCTTGTCCCCACAGGGGTTATGCAAAACCTGTGGGAGCAAGTCTTGTCCCCACAGGGCCTATGCAAAACCTGTGGGAGCAAGGCTTGCCCGCGATAGCCGCGACGCAGTTGTAATTGATGCCTATAAAAAACAGATTCTCGTGGAGCCTCGCTGATGAAATCCTATGAAGTCAACTTTGACGGTCTAGTGGGGCCGACCCATAACTACGGCGGGCTCTCGTACGGCAACGTCGCGTCCCAGAGCAACAGCCAGCAATCCTCCAACCCCAAGGAAGCGGCGTTGCAGGGCCTGGCGAAAATGAAAGCGCTGATGGACATGGGGTTCCAGCAAGGCGTGCTGGCGCCACAGGAGCGCCCGGACGTGGCGGCCCTGCGCCGGTTGGGCTTTGCCGGCAGCGATGCCCAGGTGATCCAGCAGGCCGCGAAGGAAGCGATGCCGCTGTTGGTCGCCAGCTGCTCGGCCTCCAGCATGTGGGTGGCCAACGCCGCCACGGTCAGCCCGAGCGCCGACACCGCCGATGGTCGCGTGCATTTCACCGCCGCCAATCTGAACTGCAAGTACCACCGTAGCATCGAGCATCCGACCACCAGTCGCGTGTTGGGGGCGATGTTTGCCGACCAGCAGCACTTCGCCCACCACGCCGCGTTGCCGGCGGTGGCGCAGTTCGGCGATGAAGGCGCGGCCAACCACACCCGTTTCTGCCGCGCCTACGGCGAAGCCGGCGTGGAGTTCTTCGTCTTCGGTCGCAGCGCCTTCGACACCCGTTATCCCGCACCGCAGAAGTACCCGGCGCGCCAGACCCTGGAAGCCTCCCAGGCCGTTGCCCGCCTGCATGGGCTGCGGGAGGAGGGCGTGGTGTACGCCCAACAGAATCCGTCGGTGATCGACCAGGGTGTGTTCCACAACGACGTGATCGCGGTGGGTAATGGCGAAGTGCTGTTCTATCACGAGGACGCGTTTCTCGAGACCGACAGGATGTTGGCCGAGTTGAGCAGCAAACTCGCCAAGGTCGGTGGGAAATTTCAGTCGGTGTGCGTGCCGCGTTCGGCGGTGACTGTCGATGACGCGGTACGTTCCTACCTGTTCAATAGCCAGCTGCTGTCGCGTCCCGACGGCTCCATGCTCTTGATCGTGCCGGAAGAATGCCGCGGCAACGAACGCGTCTGGCAATACCTGCAAGGCCTGACGGGCGCTGGCGGGGTGATTCGCGAAGTGAAGGTCTTCGACCTCAAGCAAAGCATGCAGAACGGTGGCGGCCCGGCTTGCCTGAGGTTGCGCGTGGCCCTCAATGAAACCGAGCTGGCGGCCGTCAACCCAGGGGTTATCATGACCGCGCCGCTGTACGATTCGCTGACCCAATGGGTCGAGCGGCACTACCGCGACCGCATGACCGAAAATGACCTGGCAGACCCGCAGTTGCTGCTCGAATGCCGTGCGGCATTGGATGAACTGACACAAATCCTTAAACTTGGCGCGGTTTATCCTTTCCAGATCAATTGAAAGCGCACGCGACCTGACTACAGTCAAAGCAGGGCGCGTTGCCTTATCCCCAGACGAGAACCTAAAGACATGAGCGATACCCTGCAGCTGATCCTTGAAGACACCGACGGCACCCAACTGGAAACCTCCTGCACCCGTGTCGCGGTGATGTGGCAAGGCAAGGAGTTGTGGATCCAGCAGGATGGCCGCGGTCAGTTGCTGATCGGCGTCGATGTCGAGGAAGGGGACGAGGAATACGCCAACCTGTTGTTGCGTCCATTGGCGACCAACCTGGTCAGCCTGCAACTGGAAATGGAACCGGCGGACGTCGGCGACGATGACCATGTCCATGGCCCGGATTGCGGCCACGACCACTAAGGAAACCGCGCTATGCTCGCCCTCGGCAAACTGCTTGAACTGACCCTCGCCGGCCGTGAACCGGCGGAGAAGACTCAACTGACTGTCGAAGGCGTACGGATGCGCTGGCTGAGCGAGGGCGCGCTGGAGGTTAAGCCGCCCGAAGCCCGGGATAACGGCCTGGACCTGCTGCTGTCGGCCGGTATCCACGGCAATGAAACCGCGCCGATCGAATTGCTCGACCGCCTGCTGCACGACATTGCCCGTGGCGACCTGAAACCGCGGGCACGCATTCTGTTCCTGTTCGGCAACCCCGAGGCCATCCGGCGCGGTGAGCGTTTCGTCGAGCAGGACGTCAACCGGCTGTTCAACGGTCGCCATGAGCTCAGTGGCGGTCCTGAAGCGCTGCGAGCCTGCGAGCTGGAGCGGCTGGCCGCCAGTTTCTTCAGTCGGCCGGAACGCAGCCGCTTGCATTACGACCTGCACACCGCTATCCGCGGCTCGAAGATCGAGCAGTTTGCCCTATACCCATGGAAGGAAGGCCGCGCGCATTCACGCCATGAGCTGGCACGCTTGCGTGCCGCGGGCATGGAGGCGGTGTTGCTGCAGAACAAGCCGTCCATCGTCTTCAGTGCCTACACCTACGATCAGCTCGGCGCCGAGTCCTTCACCCTGGAGCTGGGCAAGGCCCGGCCATTCGGGCAGAACGACGGCGTCAACGTCAGCCTGCTGGAAACCCGCCTGCAACAAATCATCGAAGGCAACGAGCCGGCGCTGGATGAAGGCCTCGACGGCCTCCAGCTGTTCAGCGTGGCACGGGAAATCATCAAGCACAGCGACAGTTTCCGCCTGAACCTGCCGGCGGACATCGAGAACTTCTCCGAGCTTGAAAAAGGTTATGTGCTGGCCGAGGACATCGCCCAGACCCGCTGGGTGATCGAAGAGGAGGGCGCCCGGATCATTTTCCCGAACCCCAAGGTCAAGAATGGCTTGCGGGCCGGGATCCTGATCGTGCCTGCTACGGACGAAAACCTGCTCTAAAACCCACGCCGAACCATTGTGGGAGCGAGCTTGCTCGCGATAGCGGTGTTCCAGTCAAATGTTGAAGGTGACTGACACTCCGTTATCGCGAGCAAGCTCGCTCCCACAGGTTTATTAGTGGCTTTTAGCTCGCTACCGCCCGCTGCTCACTGCGACGCAACGCCCGGGTCTTGTGCAAGGTATCGGCGCAAGTCTTCGCCGCTTCCTGGCCCTTGTGCACGAAATGCTCGAAGAAAAACTTCTGATGTTCTTCCCCTGCATGGAAATGATGCGGCGTGAGCACCACCGAGAACACCGGCACTTCGGTTTCCAGCTGCACCTGCATCAGGCCGCTGATGACCGATTGGGCGACGAACTCGTGACGGTAGATGCCCCCGTCCACCACCAGGCCGGCGGCGACGATGCCGGCGTAGCGGCCTGACTTGGCCAGCAGCTTGGCGTGCAGCGGGATTTCGAAGGCGCCGCCGACTTCAAAGAAGTCGATGTCGCTTTCCTGGTAACCCTGGGTGATCATTTCGGCGACGAAGCCTTTACGGCTCTGGTCGACGATTTCCTTGTGCCAGCAGGCCTGGATGAACGCGACGCGCTCGCCCGGATGACTTTTGCTTTTGCTGTCGATTGCAGTGGGTTGCATGTTCTGGTTCCTGTTTGTGTGAAAAACAGGGCGTCATGAATCGAAGGGGATTCGAGGGTACGCCGCGCACGGACAGTCGCAGTCGGCCCTTGGGTGCCAATCCCGTTCTCTCTTCATCCGGACTATGACCGTCGGCCCCGGGATCACACCGGGTCTGCTGACCTTGCCGCTACACCCCAAAAAGCGGTGTACCACCAAGCGCTCGCGGGCTATGCACGTTGCGTGCAATTACCGCCGGTGGGGAATTACACCCCGCCCTGAGAACGTTTTTGCCGCCATGGTTTTTGGCAGCGGAGGATTTTTAACACATAACCTACTGTGGGAGCGAGCTTGCTCGCGATGGCGCCATTGCAGCCAGCATCAAGGCAAGCTGAACCACCGCTATCGCGAGCAAGCTCGCTCCCACAGGCGTTCTGGATAATCTTCAGGCTTTCCGTCGATCAGGCTTGATTATTCTTCACCATGCCCGCAGTAATTGCCCTTCGAAAGGGAATTCCCCCACCAGCACCCGAGGCCAGATTCATGAGTGTTATCGATCTTCGCAGCGACACGGTCACCCAACCTACCGCCGGCATGCTGGATGCCATGGCCAGTGCGCCGATCGGCGATGATGTGTATGGCGAAGACCCGACCGTCAATCGCCTCGAAGCCGAACTGGCTGCGCGCCTGGGCTTTGCTGCGGCGATGTTCGTGCCCACGGGCACGATGAGCAATCTGTTGGGGTTGATGGCCCACTGCGAGCGCGGCGATGAGTACATCGTCGGTCAGCAGGCCCACACCTACAAATACGAGGGCGGCGGTGCGGCGGTGCTCGGTTCGATCCAGCCCCAGCCTCTCGAGGTGCAGGCGGACGGTTCCCTGGACCTGGCGCACGTCGCCGCGGCGATCAAGCCCGATGACTTTCACTTTGCCCGCACCCGCCTGTTGGCCCTGGAAAACACCATGCAGGGCAAGGTGCTGCCCTTGGAATACCTGGCCCGGGCCCGGCGTTTCACCCAGGAGCATGGCCTGGCCCTGCACCTGGATGGAGCGCGGCTGTACAACGCCGCGGTCAAGCTGAATGTCGATGCCCGGCAAATCACGCAACATTTCGATTCGGTGTCGGTGTGCCTGTCCAAGGGCCTGGGCGCTCCGGTGGGCTCGGTCCTGTGCGGCAGCGTTGAACTGATCGGCAAGGCCCGCCGGCTGCGCAAGATGGTCGGTGGCGGCATGCGCCAGGCCGGGATCCTCGCGGCGGCCGGGCTGTATGCCCTGGAGCATCAGGTCCAGCGCCTGGCCGATGACCACGCCAATGCCCAGCGGCTTGCCGAGGGCTTGCGTGGGGCGGGTTACGAGGTCGAGCCGGTGCAGACCAACATGGTCTACGTAGAAATGGGCGAGCGGGCCGAGGCGATCAAGGCGTTTGCCGATGAACGGGGCGTCAAGCTCAGCGCGGCGCCACGCCTGCGAATGGTGACGCACATGGACGTGAGCGCGGCGCAAATCGACCGGGTGGTCGCCACTTTCGTCGAATTTTCTCGCCAATGACCCGCTAACCGGGGCAATTGACAGTTTCTATCGTATAAACACGCTGTACCCCACGCGCAGGGCCGATATAATGCGGCCCTTTGCCGTTGCTTCGTCTGTTGACGTTTTGCACAGGCCTTTGGCCGCAGCCTCCGTGGAAGAACCTAATGAAAAGCGCAGAAATCCGTGAAGCCTTCCTTCGCTTCTTCGAAGAGCAAGGCCACACCCGAGTAGCCTCCAGCTCTTTGATTCCGGGCAACGACCCGACCCTGCTGTTCACCAACGCGGGGATGAACCAGTTCAAGGACTGCTTCCTGGGCCAGGAAAAACGTGCCTACACCCGTGCGGTAAGCAGCCAGAAGTGCGTGCGTGCCGGCGGCAAGCACAACGACCTGGAAAACGTCGGCTATACCGCACGTCACCACACGTTTTTCGAAATGCTGGGTAACTTCAGCTTCGGTGACTATTTCAAGCGTGACGCCATCACCTTCGCCTGGACCTTCCTGACGTCCGACAAGTGGCTGAACCTGCCCAAGGAAAAGCTTTGGGTAACGGTCTACGCCACCGACGACGAAGCCTATGACATCTGGACCAAAGAGGTCGGCGTCCCGGCAGAGCGCATGGTGCGCATTGGCGACAACAAAGGCGCGCCTTACGCCTCCGATAACTTCTGGACCATGGGCGACACCGGCCCATGCGGTCCTTGCACCGAGATCTTCTACGATCACGGCGCCGACATCTGGGGCGGCCCACCCGGCTCGCCGGAAGAAGACGGCGACCGCTACATCGAGATCTGGAACAACGTATTCATGCAGTTCAACCGCACCGCCGATGGCGTGTTGCATCCGCTGCCAGCGCCGTCGGTGGACACCGGCATGGGCCTGGAACGGATCAGTGCGGTGCTGCAGCACGTTCATTCCAACTACGAAATCGACCTGTTCCAGAGCCTGCTGAGCGCTTCGGCCAAGGCCATCGGTTGCACCAACGACAACCAGGCCTCGCTGAAAGTGGTCGCCGACCACATCCGTTCCTGCGGCTTCCTGATTGCCGACGGCGTGCTGCCTTCCAACGAAGGTCGTGGTTATGTACTGCGCCGGATCATCCGTCGCGCCTGCCGTCACGGTAACAAGCTGGGCGCCAAGGGCAGCTTCTTCTATCAGATCGTCGCGGCATTGGCGGCCGAGATGGGCGACGCCTTCCCGGAACTCAAGTCCCAGCAGGCGCATATCGAACGCGTACTCAAGGCTGAAGAAGAGCAATTCGCCAAGACCCTGGAGCAAGGCCTGAAGATCCTCGAGCAGGACCTGGCCGAACTCAAGGGCAATGTGGTCCCGGGCGACGTGGTGTTCAAGCTGTACGACACCTATGGCTTCCCGATGGACCTGACCGGCGACATCGCCCGCGAACGCAACCTGACCCTCGACGAGGAAGGGTTCGAGCGCGAGATGGAAGCCCAGCGGGTGCGTGCGCGTTCCGCCAGCTCCTTCGGCATGGACTACAACAGCCTGGTCAAGGTAGACGTGGCCACCGAGTTCACCGGTTATGCCGGCACCACCGGCTCGGCCAAGATCGTTGCCATCTATAAGGACGGGCAATCGGTCGACATCCTGAGCGAAGGCCAGGAAGGCGTGATCGTGCTGGACAAGACCCCGTTCTACGCCGAGTCCGGCGGCCAGATCGGCGACAGCGGTTACCTGCAGGCGGGCAGCTCGCGTTTCGACGTGCGTGACACCACCAAGACCGGCGGCGCGTTCCTGCACCACGGCGTGCTGGCGTCGGGCAGCCTGATGATCGCCGCCCCGGTGGCCGCCCATGTCGACGCCGAAGTGCGCCATGCCACGTCGCTGAACCACTCCGCCACGCACTTGCTGCACGCGGCGTTGCGCCAGGTGCTGGGCGAGCACGTCCAGCAGAAGGGCTCGTTGGTGGACAGTCAGCGCCTGCGCTTTGACTTCAGCCATTTCGAAGCCATCAAGCCTGAGCAACTCAAGGCGCTGGAAGAGATCGTCAACGCCGAGATTCGCAAGAACTCCCCGGTGGAAACCGAAGAGACCGACATCGAGACCGCCAAGCGCAAGGGCGCGATGGCGTTGTTCGGCGAGAAGTACGGCGACAGCGTGCGCGTGCTGAGCATGGGCGACTTCTCCGTTGAACTGTGCGGTGGCATCCACGCCAACCGGACCGGTGACATCGGCCTGATGAAAATCATCAGCGAAGGTGGCGTGGCATCCGGTGTGCGCCGGATCGAAGCGGTCACCGGCGCCGCGGCCCTGGCGTACCTCAACGCGGCCGAAGAACAACTCAAGGAAGCGGCTACCCTGATCAAGGGCAGTCGCGACAACCTGATCGACAAGCTGTCGGCTGTGCTGGAGCGCAACCGCCTGCTGGAAAAGCAACTCGAGCAGTTGCAGGCCAAGGCCGCCAGCGCCGCGGGCGACGATCTGTCGGCCCAGGCGGTGGACGTCAAGGGCGTGAAGGTGCTGGCCGTGCGTCTGGACGGCCAGGATGGCAAGGCGCTGCTGGCGCTGGTCGATCAACTGAAAAACAAACTCGGCCGCGCAGTGATCCTGCTCGGCAGTGTCCATGAGGAAAAGGTCGTTCTCGTCGCAGGCGTGACCAAAGACCTGACTGGCCAACTCAAGGCCGGTGATTTGATGAAGCAGGCCGCTGCGGCAGTGGGCGGCAAGGGCGGTGGTCGTCCGGACATGGCGCAAGGCGGTGGTACCGACGTCGGCGCTCTGGACGCGGCACTGGCCCAGACCGTTGCATTCGTAGAGCAGGGTATTTAAGGCAGCGTCGCCGGGCTCGTGGTCTAGTGACGAGCCTGGCCGCTGTTTGAGTGATTTATTGGGCGCCCTTCATGGGCAGAGGCGGCTTTGAAATGGCTTTGATCGTACAGAAATTTGGAGGCACCTCGGTCGGCACTGTCGAGAGAATCGAACAAGTCGCCGACAAGGTTAAGAAATTCCGTGAAGCGGGCGATGACCTGGTGGTTGTGCTGTCGGCAATGAGCGGCGAGACCAACCGTCTGATCGATCTGGCCAAGCAAATCAGCGGCGACCAGCAACCGGTTCCCCGTGAGCTGGACGTGATCGTTTCCACTGGTGAGCAGGTGACCATCGCCTTGCTGGCCATGGCGCTGATCAAGCGTGGCGTGCCGGCGGTGTCCTACACCGGCAACCAGGTGCGTATCCTGACGGACAGCGCGCACAACAAAGCGCGTATCCTGCAGATCGACGACCAGAAGATTCGCGGCGACCTGAAGGCTGGCCGTGTCGTGGTTGTCGCCGGTTTCCAGGGCGTGGACGAGCAGGGCAATATCACCACCCTCGGCCGTGGCGGTTCCGACACCACGGGCGTAGCACTGGCGGCGGCTCTCAAGGCTGACGAATGCCAGATCTACACCGATGTGGACGGTGTCTACACCACCGACCCACGGGTGGTGCCTGTGGCCCAGCGCCTGGACAAGATCACGTTCGAAGAAATGCTGGAAATGGCCAGTCTCGGCTCGAAGGTGTTGCAGATCCGGGCGGTCGAATTCGCCGGCAAGTACAACGTTCCGCTGCGCGTTCTGCACAGCTTCAAAGAGGGTCCGGGCACCCTCATTACTATTGATGAAGAGGAATCCATGGAACAGCCGATCATTTCCGGCATCGCTTTCAACCGCGATGAGGCCAAGCTGACCATCCGTGGCGTGCCAGACACCCCCGGCGTGGCGTTCAAGATTCTCGGCCCGATCAGTGCCGCGAACATCGAAGTCGACATGATCGTGCAGAACGTCTCGCACGATAACACCACTGACTTCACCTTCACCGTGCACCGCAACGACTACCAGTCTGCCGAAGCGATCCTGAAAAAGACCGCTGGCGAGATCGGTGCCCGGGAAGTGGTGGGCGATACCAAGATCGCCAAGGTCTCGATCGTGGGTGTCGGCATGCGTTCCCACGCAGGCGTGGCCAGCCGCATGTTCGAATCCCTGGCCAAGGAAAGCATCAACATCCAGATGATCTCTACTTCGGAAATCAAGGTTTCCGTGGTGATCGAAGAGAAATATCTGGAACTGGCCGTGCGCGCCCTGCACACGGCTTTCGAGCTCGACGCTGCCGCCCAGCAGGGCGAGTAAAGCGTTATCCAGAGGGCGCGGCTGGACCGCGCCCTTTGTTTTTCTGAATGGCGCGTCCCAAAACTGTTCTTTTGCCCGCGCTGGTCAATACTAGGCCTGTAGGCTTCGACCGTTTCGGTTGTAGGTCCAATGCCTTTTTTTTGCAGACTGTTGTCCCTTAAGTGAATTGCGTGAGGAGAAAGGTATGCTGATTCTGACCCGTCGGTGTGCAGAAAGCCTGATTATTGGCGATGGCGAAATCACCGTGACCGTGCTCGGCGTCAAAGGAAACCAAGTGCGTATCGGCGTCAACGCCCCGAAAGAGGTTGCTGTACACCGGGAGGAAATCTACCTGCGTATCAAGAAAGAGAAGGACGACGAACCAAGCCATTAATTTTTATCGATTTTTATGTTTGCAAACGGGGATGAAGGTGGTTAATATACGCCCCGTGTTGCGGAGAGCTGGCCGAGTGGCCGAAGGCGCTCCCCTGCTAAGGGAGTACACCTCAAAAGGGTGTCGGGGGTTCGAATCCCCCGTTCTCCGCCATTATTCGTTTAGTGCGTCAGAACCTGGCTTGATCAGTAAGTGATTGAAATTACTGAAAAAAGCGCTTTACAAAAGGAATTGACGACCTATAATGCGCGGCAACAAATGCACTCGTAGCTCAGCTGGATAGAGTACTCGGCTACGAACCGAGCGGTCACAGGTTCGAATCCTGTCGAGTGCACCATTTAAGAGTTGTTTGCAGCAATGCAAATAACTTGGCTTCAACCAGTTGTGATCTGGTATAAAACCACAACTTGCACTCGTAGCTCAGCTGGATAGAGTACTCGGCTACGAACCGAGCGGTCACAGGTTCGAATCCTGTCGAGTGCACCAAACACCAAAAAGCCCGCGTTTAACGCGGGCTTTTTGCTGTCTACGATTTGCCTTTCACGCACCCCCTTTCATCGAACACGACCTCTGCGCTGCGACCTTTCTTCGCTTTGTAGGTATACCGTGTGCTCGAATTTCGAATCTTGATTGAGTCTGGCTTGCCCAGGGCGCTCTCGACGTCCTGTTGGCTCATGCCGATGACGATTCTTCGTTCCAGGATGGCGTCGCGGCGTTGCCTGGCATCGATGAGGTTCCCGCAACGGTCCTGGAACTGGCCAACCACGGTCGGCTCCTTGCGTGTGGTTGTGTTGCCGGATGTTTGCCGATGCTCCGCTTCGGGCAGCATCGCCTCGGTCGTCGGCTCGATCGAACCTGGGCTGTAGGGATGGATCTGCTGGAGTGACAGGGCTTCACCCGGGCCACAACTCAAGGTGGTGAATGTCACGTGCCCCGCGCTGCTTTCGCAGCGATGCACGGTTTGCCCGGCGGCCCACAAAGGCAGGCAGGGCAGGCTGGCGAGCAGGAGCAAGTAGTGGCTGATAGGCATCCGGTCGTCCTCCTTGACGGTGCAGGAGAACAGGGTAGTCGCCGCATTGCTGTCGAGGCGTGTGTTTTCTTTTCCGGATAAGTCGTCGTAAAGCGGAAGGTTCAGCTTGCGTTCAGGTTTGTCTCGCAAGCGCTTGTTCTTGTCATGATTTTTTAGCGTTTTAAAGCGTCAAGCGGTGTATGATTGCGCCCGTCAGCCCCGCCGGGGCTTTGGAATATCTCCATGGACTTACCCAGTAGTTACTCAATATTTAGTTTTGCCAATCATGAATTAACTGATTGATCCTTCCGGCGTGCTCCACTGCTGGGAGTGGAGTTCGCCTATGACCCAAGTAGAAGTAAAAAAAACGCAGGAAAGCCTTCAGGATCGTCTCGCTCAAGTCGTTGAGCTGCTGCAGCGCCAGCGGGTCGTCGAAGACCTGACGCATCGCCAGGAAGGCCCGAATCATGACCGGGTCGAGAACCTGGTCCACCGGCAGAATCTCGTCGAGTTGCAACGCAAGCTCGATGACCTGCACTCCGCCGACGTCGCCTACATTCTTGAAGCCTTGCCCCTGGAAGAGCGTCTGACGGTCTGGCAGTTGGTCAAGGCTGATCGAGACGGTGACATCCTGCTCGAAGTGTCGGACTCGGTTCGCGAAACCCTGATCGCCGACATGGATGATCATGAGTTGCTGGCGGCGGCCAAGGAAATGGACGCCGACGAACTTGCCGACCTTGCGCCCGAACTGCCACGGGACGTTGTCCACGAACTGATGGAGGCCCTCGACGGCCAGCAGCGTGAGCGTGTGCGCTCGGCGTTGTCCTATGACGAGGAGCAGGTCGGTGCGTTGATGGACTTCGAGATGGTGACGATCCGCGAGGATGTCAGCCTTGAAGTGGTCTTGCGCTACCTGCGTCGTCTCAAGGAACTGCCCGGCCATACCGACAAGCTTTTCGTGGTCGACTACGACGGCGTGCTCAAGGGCGTGCTGCCCATCAAGCGTTTGCTCGTCAACGACCCGGAAAAGCAGGTGGCCGAGGTCATGGCCAGCGATCCGGTGAGCTTCCACCCGGACGAAGACGCCTACGATGCGGCCCAGGCATTCGAACGTTATGACTTGATTTCCGCACCGGTGGTCGACAAGAACGGCAAGTTGATCGGCCGTCTGACCATCGATGAAATGGTCGACTTGATTCGAGAGGAAAGCGAAAGCGAAGTCCTCAACATGGCCGGTCTGCGCGAAGAAGAAGACATCTTCGCCTCGGTCTGGAAGTCCCTGCGTAACCGCTGGGCCTGGCTGGCGATCAACCTGATCACGGCATTTGTCGCTTCCCGGGTCATCGGCCTGTTCGAAGGCTCCATCGAGAAGCTGGTGGCGCTCGCGGCGCTGATGCCTATCGTCGCCGGTATCGGTGGCAACTCCGGTAACCAGACCATCACCATGATCGTCCGTGCCATGGCGCTGGACCAGGTCAGCACCGGCAATACATCGCGATTGATGCGCAAGGAACTGGCGGTCTCCTTGATCAACGGCGTGATTTGGGGGGGGGTGATTGGTGTGGTGGCTTACCTGCTTTATGGCAGCTGGTCGCTGGGAGTGGTCATGACGGCCGCAATGACGCTCAACCTGCTGCTGGCGGCATTGATGGGGGTCTTGATCCCCATGACCCTGGCCCGCATGGGGCGCGATCCTGCCATGGGTGCCAGTGTCATGATTACTGCTGTGACCGACAGCGGCGGGTTCTTCATTTTCCTGGGGTTGGCGACGATTTTCCTGCTCTGAGTCGCTCATCAAGAAACCCGCCTGTTTGGCGTGAAACTGTTCACTTGGAAAAAACGGCGCTTCTTTCAGAAATGGGAAGCGCCGTTTTTTTGCGCTTCTTTCGATTGGTGGGCGTCGAGATCAAGCGTTCAAAGCAAGAGCAGCTGGCAGGTCCAGCCGCTATGCAACGGCGCCAGCGCTATCGCGAGCAAGCTCGCTCCCACATGGGGTTGCGGGTGATTGACCAATTGCTTCTATCGGGCCTGGGCAAACGCCAGGCACAAAAAAGCCAGCACGAGGCTGGCTTGAGTGTTTTGGCTGTGATCAGGTCGCTTCTGCGGCCATCTCTACGTCATGGGCAATCAGCGAAACAAGGGCGTTCTGCTGACGGTGGGAGAGTTGTCGGAAGCGTTGAAGCAGCTCGCGCTCATGCAAAGACAGCTCCGGGCTGTCCAGGCGCATGCTCAGCTCTTCACCCAAGGCGCCTTCCTGAATCAG
Source organism: Pseudomonas sp. FW305-28 (assembly GCF_017351395.1). Classification (NCBI taxonomy): domain Bacteria; kingdom Pseudomonadati; phylum Pseudomonadota; class Gammaproteobacteria; order Pseudomonadales; family Pseudomonadaceae; genus Pseudomonas; species Pseudomonas sp. FW305-28. Next base: position 15,689 of record NZ_JACNDD010000019.1, on the reverse strand, counting down.
ACTTTGCTCCAGGCGCGCAATGATTTCAGAGTTCATGCTGCGATGATGATTACGAGCCACCTCGGCAATGCGTTCCCGCATTCCGTCTGGCAGACGTACGACGAACTTGTCAGCCGTACGGCTGGAATAAATTGCCTTTGTCATTGGGCGCATATTTATTTAACCGGTTAGTTCAGGGGAGCGGTTCTCGGGATTGGCCGCAGGATGTCGATAGGACAAGCTCCACTGCCAAATGTTCAACCTGAATTGTTAAGAGGCCCGCATCATGCCTCAAAATTGCCAGATCATTGGCGCCAATTCTGTGACAAATTCTGATCCGGGTAAAGGCGTTATGCCAGCACCTTTCATCAAAAAATGCGGACTGGTTGGAAAAAAACAACAGGTTCGCATTTGTGACCATCGGATCGTGTCGTTGTGCCATACCGTCTGGCGGATAACGGAAATGGACCAAAACGCTTGTCGTCCCTGTCTTGTATAGGATAGTGGCAAATGGCCGATTTACTAGGATAAACACGCCAGGGGCAGATGAATGGCGGCCGGGGCCAACCGCTTGGCCTTGTCAGCCTTCCGCGCGGTACCATTTGCCTACACTTAAAAAACAGCGACGACATGACAAACGCAGGGCAGGTCGTTACCATGCACGCCGTCCCGCGCACCGCGTTTCTTGTGGTCGACTCGTGTCTCAGTAGCTCAATTGGATAGAGCATCCCCCTCCTAAGGGGAAGGTTGGCAGTTCGAACCTGCCCTGGGACACCATTATAAACAGTGGGTTAGCGCACATGCCGCTGACTTCTCCTGGTTGCATTGCCCCCTCTCCAGATGAACGACCCCGGCTTGAGCGCGTCGTTCCTGCCTCGCACAGCTCCTCATTCCCCCAAGCTGTGACCAACTGCCCATTTTTACCCATTTGTATCGAGCATATTTCGATAACACGAAACTTTCTCCCCACTCTGCTATCAGACCGTCTCGGTACGTTGTAGGACTTTTCCTTCGTTTCCGATGGATTACGTACCTCGTTATTTATCTGTGTCAGTGTCAATGCCGCTTCCGGCGGGCCTGACTCACCGTGTCTTCGATTCAGGCCACAAGGATGTGACATGCAGCCAGCCGCACCCTGCCGAACGCGTAAACCGAACAGCCCTCGCCGTTGTGCTGGTGGAACCCGTTCATCCGCACAGAACGCCAAGCGTCTCGCCCTGCTGCTGATAGCGGCGTGGATGACGGGCGCGTGGAGCGCTGCGCAGGCGGCCGGACCTGAAGAAGAACTGCTGCGCCAGCAAGAGCGCGAACGGGTTTTGCGCGATCAGTTGGAGTCCCGGCCCGACGTGCGTCTGCAGGCAGCACCCGTGGGTGAAGGTGCCGAGCGCTTGCCCGCCAAGGAAAGTCCCTGCTTTGCCATCAATGACATCCGCCTGATCGGCGAGGCGTCGGAAAAATTCCAGTGGGCGTTGCGCGCCGCCAATCCCAAGGATGATCCCGCCATCGGTCGTTGCCTCGGTGGCGGCGGGATCAACCTGACGATGAAGCGCATGCAGAATGCGATCATCGAGGCCGGCTACGTCACCACTCGCGTACTCGCCGAAGCCCAGGACTTGAACAGTGGGGTGCTGGTGTTGACCCTGGTGCCAGGGCGCATTCGCGAGATTCGTTTCGAGGAGGGCACCAGCGCCCGCGCCAATGCCTGGAACGCAATGCCGGCCAGTCCTGGCGACCTGCTCAACTTGCGCGACATCGAGCAGGCGCTGGAGAACTTCAAGCGCGTGCCGACCGCTGAGGCCGACATCAAGATCGCGCCAGCCCGTGCCGCCGACGCCAGGCCCGGTGAGAGCGACGTGGTGATCGCCTGGAGCCAGCGGTTCCCCGCCCGGGTGAGCCTGTCGGTGGACAATTCCGGCAGCAAGAGCACGGGCAAATACCAGGGCAACGTATCGCTGTCCTTGGACAACCTGCTGTCACTCAACGATTTGTTCTACGCCAGCGTCAACCATGACTTGGGCGGCGGCGAGTCCGGGCACCGCGGTTCCGATGGCAGCACGCTGCATTATTCGCTGCCGTTCGGTTACTGGCAGTTGGGGTTCACCAGCAGTGAATACAACTACGAACAGTCCGTTGCCGGCGCTAACCAGTCCTATCAGTACCGAGGCGAGAGTCGTAACAACGAGGTGCGCCTGTCGCGCCTGCTGTACCGCGACGCCGTTCGCAAGACCACCGCCTGGGGCAGCCTGTGGACGCGCTCGTCGGAGAACTTCATCGACGACACCGAGGTCGGCAACCAGAAGCGCCGCATGGCTGGCTGGCAGTTGGGGTTGGACCATCGGGAGTTCATTGGCGCTTCGATTCTTGACCTGGGCGTCGCCTATCGTCGCGGCACCGGTGCCCACGACGCGCTCAGGGCACCTGAGGAAGATTTCGACGCCGGTACGTCGCGCTCGCAGATCATCACCGCCGATGCCCAATTGCAGGTGCCGTTCCAGGTCGGCGATCAGCGCCTGCGCTACATCGGTGGCTGGCGCGCGCAATGGAACCGTACGCCGTTGGTGCCCCAGGATCGCTTCTCCATCGGCGGGCGCTACAGCGTGCGCGGCTTCGATGGTGAAAACATTCTTTCCGCTGACCGTGGCTGGACCCTGCGCAACGAAATCGGCCTGTCCCTGGGCCAGACCGGCCAGGAGCTCTACACCGGCATCGACTATGGCGAAGTCAGCGGCCAGTCCAGTGAGTTCCTGATCGGCCAGCGCCTGGCGGGGGCCGTGGTGGGTATACGCGGCGGTTACAAGGGCCTGTCCTATGACTGGTCGGTAGGTACGCCGTTGAAGAAACCCGATGGTTTCGAGACGGCCAACGTGACCAGCGCGTTCACCGTCATCTGGTCATTCTGAGGTGATCCCATGCAGTTCGAGACGCTAGACATTATCGCTCCTGGCCTGATCGACGAACCCTGGAACGAAGCCGCGGTGTTCGGCTCCGCCACCTGGTTGTGGATGCATTCCAAGGCCCATCGCGATGCGCCGTTGCACACCTTGCCGACGTTGCTGTTGCCGGCGCTCAAGCATCGCCAGTTCGTGCTCGGCTCCGAACACGGCAAGCCGGTGTTCTACCTGTCCTGGCTCAACCTCGACGAGGCGGCAGAGCAACGTTACCTGCGCCAGTCGCCGCTGGCGCTGAGCCAAGAGGACTGGAACAGCGGCGAACGTCTCTGGCTCAACGACTGGGTCTCCCCCTTTGGCCACACGGCGGTATTGAGCCGCCTGTTGCAACGTCACCTTTTCATCGATCGCTGCGCCCGAGCCCTCTATCACCGAGGCGACGAGCGTGGCCTGCGGGTCAAGACATTCCAAGGGATCGGGGTCATCCCCGAACAGGCCCAGGCCTGGTTTGCCGCTCACCCGCTGGCAGTCGAAGCGTAACTCCAACCACTGGTCGTGCGGGCAGGCTCCGCAAATGGAATTGCTATGAACAAGCATCTGTACCGAATCGTTTTCAACAAGGCCCGCGGGCTGTTGATGGTCGTGGCCGAGAACGTCACCAGCCAGGTCAAGGCGCCGGGGACCCGCTCCGGGCCGACGACGGGCGCAGCGGCTTGCACGGCGACACTGGGGGCGTTGCGCTTTGCCGTGATGACAGCGATTGGCCTGGTGTCCTTGAGCGTGGCACCGACCTGGGCCGGCACCATCGTCGCCGACCCAGGTGCTCCGGCGGGCCAACGGCCGACGGTGATACAAAGCGCCAACGGTACGCCGCAGGTGAATATCCGCACGCCCAGCGCCGGCGGTGTCTCGCGCAACACCTACAACCAGTTCGACGTCGATAGCCGGGGGGTGATCCTCAACAACGGCACGGGCAACAGCCAGACGAAACTGGGCGGTTGGATCGAAGGCAACCCGATGTTGGGCAATGGCAGCGCGCGGGTCATCCTCAACGAAGTCAACTCCAGCAACCCCAGCCAATTGCGCGGTTACGTCGAAGTCGCCGGCCAGCGTGCCGAAGTGGTCATCGCCAACCCATCCGGTATCACTTGCAACGGTTGCGGCTTCATCAACGCCGACCGGGCCACCCTCAGCACCGGCCGGGCGCAGTTGGAGAACGGTCGCATCACGGGCTACACCGTGCAGGGCGGCGCGATCAACATCGAAGGCAAAGGCCTGGATGCCCGCGAGGCCGACTACACGGATCTGATTGCCCGCTCGGTGCAGGTCAACGCCGGGGTGTGGGCCAACGACTTGAAGGTCACCGCCGGACGTAATCAGGTCAATGCCGACAACACCCAGGCCACGCCGCTGCCAGGCGCCGAAGGAGAAAAACCCACCGTTGCCATCGACGTTGCCAAGCTCGGCGGCATGTATGCCGGGAAGATCATGCTGGTGGGCACGGAGTCCGGCGTGGGGGTGCGCAACGCCGGGCAGATCGGCGCCATGGCTGGTGAGGTGGTGATCAGCGCCGACGGCAAATTGCAAAACCAGGGCGCGATCAGCAGCACAACGGCAACGCAAATCACTGCCGCCAGCGTTGAAAACAGCGGCACGCTCTACGCCAAGGGCGACCTGCGGCTCGACAGCGTCGGTGATATCGACAACAGCGGCACCGTTGCCAGCCAGAACCACACCACACTCACTGCCAAGACCATTCGCAGCACCACGGCCTCGAGCCTGGCGGCGGGCGTTGGTGCGGACGGCAAGCTGGGCAAAAGTGGCAACCTTGCGCTGCGGGCCACCACGATCAAGGCGCAGGGCCAGAACCTTGCCGGTGGTGATCTCGGCGTCGGGGCCGCTGACCTGGACCTGAGCGGCAGCCAGACCCTGGGCCGCAACGTCACTCTGACGGCCAGTTCCGGCGATGCCAACCTCAGTGCTAGCCAAGTCGATGCGACCCAGGTGCTGACCGCCAAGGCGGCCAAGACCCTGCGCACCGATGGGGCTAAAGTCAGCGCTGGCAACCTGCAATTGAGCGCGCGGGATGCGTCCAATGCCGGCGGTGAACTGGTGCAGACCGGCACCGCCGATACTTCGATCACCGCCGCCGCTACGCTCGACAACAGCAGTGGGCGGATTGCCTCCAACGCCGGCAACCTGAAGCTTGGCGCCAATCGCCTCGACAACAGCGAAGGCAAGGTCGAGCACGCTGGCAAAGGTACCCTGGACATCCAGGCCAACCAGTTGACCGGCAGCAAAGGCACCCTGGCGAGCAATGGCAAGTTGAGCGTCAAGGCCAGTGAAGTGGTGGTCGATGACGGCCTGACCCAAGGCCAACAGATCACGCTCGACACCACGACCCTGTCCAACCAGCGTGGACGCATTCTCCAGACCGGCGCGCAACCGTTGCAGGTCACCGCCCGTGAACGCTTCGACAACCAGGCCGGGCAAGTCAGCGGTCCCGCAGCGGTGGTCTTGAAGGTCGGCACGTTGAACAACCAGGGCGGTAAAGTCCTCGCCACCGATAACGGTGCGTTGACCGTCACGGCCGACAAAGAGATCAATAACGGCGGCGGGACGCTGGCCGCCAGCGGTACGACTAAGGTCAGCGGCGAGGCGCTGGATAACACCCAAGGTACGGTGAGTGCCGGCGGTGAGCTGGACGCAACGTTCGACCGCTTGAACAACATCGGTGGCACGCTGGCCGCAACCCAGCGCATGCAGATCATCGCCGGGCAGTTGAATAACACCAACGGCGTGCTGGGCTCGGTGAAGTCCGGGTTGCTGGTCAGCGTCTCGGCAGATGCGCTGAACAACAGCGGCGGGCGCCTTGAAGCGCTGGGCGATATCACGCTGTCGGCCCAAGGTTTGAATAACCAGGGCGGGGTGATCAGCGGCCAGGCCTTGGACCTGAACAGCCACGGCTTGCTGATGGACAACAGCCAGGGCACGCTGAATGCCGGCGCGACCCTCGATCTGCGCAGCGGTGAGTTGCGCAACGCGGCGGGCCTGATCCAGGCCAAGGGCAAGCTGTTCATCGACACCGGCAGCCAGGCGTTGAACAACCTTCAGTCCGGCACCACCCAAGGCATCAGCGGCCAGGACGCGGTGGAAATCCACAGTGCCCATTTCAACAACAGCGCCGGTTTCCTCGGGGCCAAGGGCGCGCTGGTGCTCAAGGCCACCGACCTGACCAACGGCAGCGGCGGCCAGATCATTGGCCAGAAGAGCGTTCAGGTCGAAGGCGCCCGAGTGGATAACCGCGGCGGTCAGTTGCAGGGCCTCGGCGATGTCCAGTTGGTGCTGGGTGAGACGCTCAACAACCAGGGCGGACTGGTGCGCAGCGCGGGCACCCTGGGCGTGACTGCCGACGTGCTCGACAACAGCGCCACCCAAGGTGCCAACCAGGGGCTCGAAGGCCGCACCATGAGCCTGGCGCTCAACACTTTCGGTAACCAGGCCGGTGCCGTGCGCGCCGACCAAGGGTTGTCCATCGGTGTCAGCCAAGCGTTGGATAACCAGGGCGGCCTGATTTCCTCGGGGGCCGGCCTGACCATCACCGATCGCGATCCGACGCAACGTCGCCAGTCCGTGCACAACCTCGACGGAACCTTGCTCGCCGGCAGCCTGTTGTCCCTCAACGCCGCCTATTACGCGGGCACCGGTCGGGCCCTGAGCCTGGGCGACCTGACGTTCAGCCTGCAAAGTGGCCTGGACCTGAGTGGACAGATCCAGGCCAATAACAAGGTTGACCTGAGCACCGATGGGGCTTTCAACAACAGCGGAAAACTGCTGGCGGGCAATCTCCTGCTGGTGCACTCGCAGACGCTGGACAACGCCGCCAACGGCGAGATCAGCGCCGGTCAGGTTCGCCTGAACATCAACGACAGCCTGACCAACCGTGGCCTGATCGACGGCCAGCAAGTGCGTGTGCAAGCGCTGTCGCTGAATAACCTGGGCACCGGGCGCCTGTACGGTGATCGATTGGCGATCGCCACCTCGGCACTGAGCAACCGCGATGAAAACGGTGTCGCCGCGACCATCGCCGCCCGCGAGTCGCTGGACATTGGCACCGGCACCTTGGACAACCGCGAACAGGCGCTGATCTTCAGTGCCGGGGACCTCGCCATCGGCGGTGCGCTGAGCGCCACTGACAAGGCCCAGGACCGGGCCCAACTGCTGACCAACGCCAGCGCGACCATCGAGGCCCTCGGCAACCTGTCGCTCGATGTGCAAAGCGTGCGCAACACCAATGAACACTTCAGCACTCAACAGGTGGAAATCAGCCGCACGGCCTTGCAGGAGTTCCAGCTCAGCGGTTCGCCGAACCGCTACCAGGGCGACCAGATTGCCCTGAGTCACGATGAGGTCTATTACCTCAACACGCCTGAGGGGCGCAAAGACAACTGGAACCGCTACGACTACACCCGCGTGGTCCAGGAAACCCAGATCGCCACCTCGGCGCCGGCGCAGATCCTCTCTGGCGGGACGATGCAGATCAACGCAGGCGATGTGCTCAACGACAAGAGCCGCATCATCGCCGGTGGGTTGTTGCAGGCCAACATTGCCAGCCTGACCAACACCGAACTGACCGGCCAGCGCACCACCACCGACAGTGGCACCGCTACGAATTTCTATCGCATCCAGCGCAAGGGCCGGGACCGCCAAGGAACAGCCGTCACGGCCTACACGCCTGCCCCCTTGATTCAGGACATCACCCTGCAACCGACCGTGTTCGCCCAGAACGCCGCTGGCAACGGTACCGGCACCCAGATCAGTGCCCGCGCCACACAGGGCGTCAGCGAGCAGATAGCCGCCACAGGCACGGTCAGCGCCCCGGTCGACAGGACCTATCAAGTGGCGCCCATCGTTCAGGTCGCGGCCCAGACCACCCTGAACAGCAAGGGCGTGGCCGAGCAGATCCGCAGCGGCGGGCCATCCCTTGCATTGCCGAACAACAGCCTGTTCAGCACCAACCCCCAGAGCACCAGTAGCTACCTGATCGAAACCGATCCGCGTTTTGCCAGCTATCGCACTTGGCTGTCGTCGGACTACATGTTGCAGCGCCTGCAAGTCGACCCGGCACTGACGCAACAACGTCTGGGCGACGGTTTCTATGAGCAGAAGCTGATTCGCGAGCAAGTGGCGCAACTCACCGGCCGGCGTTTCCTCGACGGCTACGCCAATGACGAAGCGCAATACCGTGCCCTGATCGACAACGCCGTGACCGTCGCCAGCCAATGGCAACTGGTGCCCGGCGTGGCCCTGACCTCCGCGCAGATGGCCCAGTTGACCAGCGACATTGTCTGGCTGGTGCAGAAGCAGGTGACCCTGGCCAACGGCGACACCCGCAACGTGCTGGTGCCGCAAGTGTACGTACGGGTCCAGGAGGGCGACCTCAACGGCTCCGGCGCCCTGATTGCCGGGCAGCAGTTGAACCTGAACATCGCCGGCGACCTGGTCAACAGTGGCAGCCTCGCCGGGCGCAGCGTCATGGCGATCACCGCGCAAAACATCGAGAACCTCGGTGGGCGCATCCAGGCCGACAAGGCATCGCTCACCGCGCGGGAAAACCTCAACAACCTCGGCGGTCTGATCGGTGCCGTGGACAGCCTGTCGGTCAAGGCCGGGCAGGACATCAACGTCATCTCCAGCAGCCGGGACAGCAGCAGTGCCCAAGGCACCCGCACCAACCTGTCGCGGGTCGCCGGGCTGTTCGTCAGCGGCGCCCAGGGCACGATGGGCGTGAGCGCCGGCAACGACCTCAACCTCACCGGGGCCCAGGTGGTCAATGCCGGCAAGGGCGGCAGCACGTTGCTGGAGGCGGGCAAGAACATCAACCTGGCCACCGTCGGCGAAGCGCACGAGCAAGCGCTGACCTGGAACAGCAGCAACTGGCGCAAGGACGCCAGCCAGACCGAAGTCGGCTCCCTGGTTCAAGGGCAGGGCGACGTGCGCTTGAGCGCAGGCCAGGACCTCAACGCCCGCGCCGCCCGTGTCACCAGCGAGCAAGGCGCGGTATTTGCCGAGGCCAAGCGCGACGTCAACCTGACCGCCGGCCAGAACTACCAGTTCGCCGATGAAGCGCACAAGGTCAAAGGCAGCAACGGGATGTTCTCCAGCAAGACCACCACCACCCGTGACACGATCAGCCAGACCTCGGTCGAAGGCTCCACCCTGAGTGGCGAGCAGACCTATGTGCAGGCCGGTCGCGACATCAACCTCAAGGGCAGTAACGTGGTGTCCACGACCCAGACGGTTCTGGTGGCGGACAACAACGTCAACATCGAAGCCGACACTGCCAGCAGCAGCGAGCGCCACGACAAGTCCGTGAAGAAAAGCGGCCTGTTCAGCGGCGGTGGCATCGCCGTCACCCTGGGGACCCAGCAACAGAGCGTCAAGGACCTCACCACCGAACACACGGCTGCGGCCAGCACCGTCGGCTCGACCGCCGGCGATGTGTTGATCGAAGCGGGCAAGGGCTATCGCCAGGTGGGCAGCCAGGTGTCGGCGCCACAAGGCAACATCGACGTCACGGCGCAGACCATCGACGTCGTCGAGGCGCGCAACACCCGCGAACGCGAGCGTGAAACCCTGTTCAAGCAGACCGGGTTCACCCTCACCGTGACCAACCCGGTGATCAGCGCGATCCAGACGTCCCAGCAAATGAAACAGGCCTCGGAGAAAACCGACGATGGGCGTATGAAGGCTCTGGCCGCCGCCACCGCCGTGCTGGCCGCCAACAACGCGGCGACCGCCGTGGCGATGGACCCGGGTTCGGCGGGCGGGATCAACATCAGCCTGTCGCTGGGCACCAAGAAGAACGAAAGCACGACCACCTACACCAGCGACAGCGCGGCCGGCTCGACCATGACCGCCGGCAATGACATCCGCCTGCGCGCCACGGGCGCCGGGGCTGCCAGCGACATCACTGTGCAAGGCAGCGATATCAAGGCCGGACGCAACGCCAGCCTGCTGGCGGACGGTGACATCAACCTGCTCGCCGCCCGCAATACCGACAAGCAGGAAACCGACAGCAAAGGCACCAGCGCGAGCATCGGCATCGGCTTTTCCCTGGGCGGCACCCGCAACGGTTTCACCCTGGACCTGGGGGCATCCGGCAGTCGCGGCCAGGCGGATGGCGATGGACTCACCCACACCAATACCCATGTCCAGGCCGGCAACCAGTTGCTGCTGGCCTCCGGCGGCGACACCAACCTCAAAGGCGCGGTGGCCAGCGGCAAACAGGTCCTGGCCGACATCGGCGGCGACCTGAACATCGAAAGCCTGCAAGACACCAACACCTACGTGGTCGATGAGAAGAGCCTGGGCTTTGGCATCAGCCTGTGCATTCCGCCGTTCTGCTACGGCATGAGTTCGGTCAGCGGTGCCAGTGGCAGCTTCGGTGCCACGGATATCGATTCCAACTACGCCAGCGTGACCGAGCAATCGGGCATCAAGGCCGGGGACGACGGCTTCGACATTCGCGTGGGTGGCAACACCGACCTGGTTGGCGGCATCATTGCCAGCAGCGACAAAGCGGTGCAGGACGGCAAGAACCGCTTGGTCACCGCCAGCCTCACCAGCCGCGACATCAAGAACAAGGCCGAGTACGACGCCAGCACCGTCAGCGTCGGTGGCGGCTATCGCGAAGTCGGCAAGGACCAGCAGGGCAACGCCACCAGCGGCGGCACGAAAACCCCTGGCACCGACCTGCCGAAGAACGATAACGACCTCAGCGCCACCATGCCGATTGCCATCAGTGCCAGCGACGACGCCAGCAGCGTCACCCGCAGCGGCATCAGCGGCGGCACCATCGTCATCAGCAACGACGCCGAGCAACAGAAGCGCACCGGCAAGAATGGCGAGCAAACCGTCGCCAGCCTCAACCGCGATGTCTCCAGCGACCGCGACACCACCAACACGCTCAAGCCGATCTTCGACGAAGACGAAATCCGTGCCGGTTTCGAGATCGTCGGAGCGTTCGCCAACGAGGCCAGCACCTTGCTCGCCAACAAGGCCAAGGAAGTCGACCTCAAGCGCAAACAGGCCGAGGCGGCTCAGGCAGCGGCCCTGGATCCCAACGCCCAACTCACCGACACCGAACGCCTGGCGCTGCTCGGCAACGCTCAGCGCCTCAATGCCGAAGCCAGCGGCATCGCCGACAAGTGGGGCGCGGGCGGTACCTACCGGCAGATCACCACCGCCCTGGTAGGCGCGGCCAGCGGCAATATCAGTGGCGGCAACAGTGCGTTCGTCCAAGGGTTGGTGGTCAATTACGTGCAACAGCAGGGCGCCGGCTACATCGGCGACCTGGTGGCGGACGGCAAGCTCACCGAAGGCTCGCCGCTGCACGCCGCCCTGCACGGCATCGTCGCCTGCGCGGGTGCCGCCGCCAGCAGCCAGAGCTGTGGCAGCGGCGCCGCGGGCGCGGCGGCATCGAGCCTGCTCACCGGCCTGTTCTCCGAAGCCAGCCCCGATGAAAGCGAATCCCAGCGCGAAGCCAAGCGCAACCTGATTGTCAGCATCGTCACTGGGCTGGCGGCCACCAGCTCCTCGCTGGACCCGGCCACCGCCACCAGCGCGGCCGGCGCCGCCGTGGACAACAACTGGCTGGCGACCCAGCAATTGGTCCAGGCCGAGAAGGAGTACAGCGAGGCCGATGGGCTGCTGGCGAAGGCGCAAGTGATCGCCAAATGGGGGTACATCAACCAGAAGCAAGACGTACTGACCCGCTTCGGCGTGGGCAAAGGCCTGGTGCAAGCGGGCTGGAGCGACGTCGAGGGCCTGGCGCAATTCCTCCTCCATCCGGTTGACGGAATCAACGGCCTCAAAGCCCTGATCAACGACCCCGAGGCCCGCAAGCAGTTCGGCGATGGCGTGGTCAACGAACTCAACGCCAAACTCGACCGCGTGAAAGACGCTCTTGAAAACGGCGGCGACGACCGCGCCGTGCAACTGGGCCAGGATATTGGCGAGCTCGTCTGGCAGGTTGGCAGTATTGCTACGGGGGTTGGCGGGGCGGCGAAAGGTGGCGTGGCGCTGGCGAAAGCCGGAATCAAGGTGGGGGCGGAAGGGCTTGAGGCGATGGCCGGCCTGGCCAAGTTCGATAAGCTGGTGGCCCGTGGCGGGCAGTTCAACCCTAACGGTACCCCTCTGATGGATTTCCGGGCTCTTACCAACGCACAAAAGAGCATCGTGGGCGATGTCATGGGCGGCGAGCGGATCAAGTCACTGGTGCCGGGCGCCGAGAAAATTGGTCGGGCGCCGGATATTGGTCAAACCGGTATTGATGATTTGTACAAGGTCGACAAGCCGGGTGTTGATTACCTTGTCGTGGAATACAAGTTTGGCTCGTCTACGTTGAAACCGACCAAGGATGGTTTGCAGATGAGCGATAGCTGGTTACAGGGGACTGCCACAAATTATGATCGTATTTTGGAGTCGGTCAGTGGCAACCGGAAAATGGCTGACAGCATTAGGGATGCATTACAGACCGGCCGGGTTGAAAAGTGGCTGGTTCATACGGACCCCTTCGGAAACGTTACTGTAGGTGTTCTGGATAAAGGTGGGAAGTTCACGGCCGATCCGGTTGCTGCATCCAAACTGTTGGGAGGGATTAAATGATTCGAGCGCCACTGGGAGATTCCCGCTATTGGTCGGAATGGGTTGCGTATGGTGACGAACGTATTGCCAAAACGTTGGAGACCGCGCGTTCCCCTGGGGGCGATCCTGACTATGCGCCACAGTACGTCTACACCATCGCCCAGGACCACTGGCACCAGATGCTAAGTCGCTACTCTGCCGGATGTCCTGTCGCCGACCTGCCGCGTTATTTTCCTGGGCTACTGGATGCCTGGGAAGAGGCAGAACGCCTGGGCGCGCCGGTCTGGACCCCGGAGCAGCAATTCACCCGTCACAGCTGGCGCGTCAACTACGATCATTACATCGTCTGCTTCTGGCTGGTCGGCTTGGGGTTGGCTCTGGGGATACCAGATGATCAATGGCGAAGGCTGCTCACCCTTATCGGCAACGAAGGCGAGGACGTGCTGCTCGACCGGATCATCGCGAGTCGCAGTCCCGAGCGTAAAGTGGGGGCCGTTCTCCTTTACCCCAAACCCTATGGCCGATTGCTGGCGGCAGTGGATGCGCCGGTGGATACGCAAGCTTCAAAGCTGGAGGCTTTTGTCAGTCACTGGTATCAGGAAATACGCACCGGGGCGAAGTCCGGTTCCGATCCCCAGGCGGTCAGTTACAAGCATCCCTACTGGTACACCTACGGTGACGTGAACTTCGAAGGCGGCGCGTATTTCGGTCGCTGGTGCGTGGAAGCCGTGGCGGCGGTGAAGGCTTTTGGGTTGGATGATTCACAGTGCCTGGGGCTTGAACATTATCCCGGGGATTTATTGAGGCCCGACGGCCCGAGTACGTATCCGCTCAGGCAGGACGTTGAAGCGTCTACTGCGGTGGTTGTTGAGAATAAGGTTGGTTTTTGGTCGAAGTTGTTGGGGCGTCGTTAGCGTTTTTGAAAAGGGGACGGATTTATTTGATTGCTCTGTCTGTCCCCTTTCTTTTCAGAGCTACTCAAAGGAGCGTCGGCAAGTTGAGGGATGAAGATTTCCAGTATTTCATCAGCGTGATGGGAGAGGCCACATCTCATCGACAGGTGTCTGATTCCCAAATTGCGAAGTACCGTAAAGTGCTCCCTGACGCGCTGCTTGACTATTGGCAGGAGGAGGGTTGGTGTGGATATGCCAATGGTCTTTTTTGGACAGTGAACCCGGATGATTATAAACATCTGCTCGATATGTGGCTCTCGGGTACTGAGTTTCCACAGATAGATAATTACCACGTTATTGCAAGGAGCGCGTTTGGGACCCTTTATGCTTGGGGGGAGAAACACAATCAGAAAATTGTTGTTTCGTGTCCGACGGGGTCTATCGTCGCGTTGATGAGTAAGGTGAAAACACCTAATAAAGATCTGGATCTCGCCCTTCAGACATTTTTCGCTATGTCTGATAAGGAACGTTATGATCTGGAGGATCATCAAGGTGAGTTTCTATTTGAACGGGCGCTCGAGAAGTTGGGTGCACTTGATGAGAGTGAGCTTTATGGTTTTGAGCCGGCATTGTTTGTTGGGGGAGCTGCTTCGCTAGATTACTTGGTTAAAAGTAATTTAGAGGTTCATTTAACGATCCTGCGACAGATGCGGTCCTGAGTGAACATGGCAAGCGGAAGGACGTCCTACTGGTGTAGAAGGAGTATATCGAAATGGATGAAATCAACGTCCGGCTTGCTCAGCACCGTCGTTGGCTTTCCCAGTCGGAAGGCCTGATGGCTCAAGAGTTTGGCTATATTGATGAGGATCTTGCCAGCGACTCATTAAGCGGATTGAACAATGTGGCTGACTCGTTGGGGATGCTGGCGACATATTACGGCATTCGGGGCGAAGTCGCGGTCAGTGATGGAGAGGCTTCTGGTTGGGAAGACGTTTCAAGCTCGATAATGTACCGTTATTGGGCGCTGATGCTCAAAGCCAAGACTTTCTCAAAAACGAGTTTTCTTCAAGGCATCAAAACCGTCCCCAATTTGACTAACCAATTGAGCATTGCTGGATGCTTGCTAGCAGGATTGATAGTGGTTGATCGTCGAGATCTGGCCGCGTCCGTGGCCGATGTGCTGGCTGGAATGCTGACTATCAATGGCGCCGTGGATTCCAGCTATCTTGAACAGCGTCGATTCGAACCTTTCATGCTCTGGCTTTATTCAGTCTATTCGCAAGGAGAGACGCTTCCAGAGATCAAGTCGATGGATCTGGGGATTTATCAAAACGTGATAGACGAATGGACAGATGAGCAAGGGCTTGCTCATGCACTGCAAGAGCTATGTCAATATCACTTAACCCACGCTGAAGACGCCGGCGGGACCTGGGACCCTGAATTCAAATATGCGCCTTTCGATTTGTTGCCTGTGGAGGTCCACGCGATTTTCCAGGTCCGACAGCAGCTAGGTTTAACTGTTCCGGCGGTGTCGAGCCCTTTATTGTCCGCAGAGACGGCTGCGCTAGAACACCTGGTCATCATTTCTGATCAGCTTGCTGTCCAGGTGGAGACGGCCTACGAGCGTTTCTTCGGGCTTTAGACGCAGGCGCGACCCTTTTTTCAGTTAAGCAACGACACGCGGTGAGCTGAAATGAAGTATTACTTGTTGCGGGAAGATGTGCGGTTTCCTGAACGCTGGTATTTGGGAGATATAAAGCACTGCAACAACTGGCTCTTCATCGACCCCCCTTCTGAGTACATGGAGCCATGTACTTACGCCCTTGAGGTTCGTGAGGAAGGTGTGAGTCTGGATTTTTCCTTGGCTGGCTATGCCTCTGTGCCGGTCTTGAGTGAAAAAGCCAGGGATGCATTGTTGGGCGTTCCCGACGTTGATGAACCGTATATGAATGTCGTGCTCGAGCCTGTGGCGGTTGCAGGCGAGCAAGCTCATGATCGTTACTATGTGATGATTGTCGAGACCCAATTGGATTGCGTAGACGAATCACGCTCCGCTTACAAAAAATATGAGGTCAATGATCCCGTACGACCTGATCGAGCTGGCGAATACAGCGTTTTTCTGAATCTCGTCATTGATCCTGCCAAGGTCCAGGGAAAACATATTTTTCGCATCAAGAAACACTTGGGGGCATTGATCGTTAGCGAGGATGTGAAGCTTCGGCTGGAGCGCGCGGGTCTCAGAGGGATGCTATTGGAGGGGGTGAATGGTGAGGGTGAAGTT
>NZ_JACNDD010000189.1:0-11380 GCF_017351395.1 Pseudomonas sp. FW305-28 | reverse complement strand
GTGCAATCCTTGGCGGAAAAGCCTGCGGCGAAAATGAGTAAATCCGCGCCGGCAGCATTGCCATCGCTGGAGCAAGGCCTGATGGAAATCCTGCGCTTGCGCGAGGCGGGTGAGAGCAAGGCCGCTGATGAGAAGCTGCTGGCGCTGCATAAGCGCTTTCCCGAGGAAGACCTGCCGGCGCGGTTGGAGGCGTTGCGCAAGCGTTGAGTTAAACCGACGGGCTGATGATCCATTGAGAATCGCGTCTGGCGTCCTGGCGGCTACGACCATCGGGGCGCAGCCGGGCTTGGCGGCTTCTGTGCCCATTCAGACCATCTCTACAGCCACCTGATTTGACAAGCTCCAGGGAGTTTGTATAACTGGTTATACAAATCCCGGAGATGTTATGGATATTTTACGAGAAATGCCCCATGTCTTTTTAGGCAGCCGTCTCAAGCGACTTGCCGAGCAGATGCAAGCAGATGCGAGTCTGTTGGCTAGCGATGTGGGTACATTAGTCCCACCAGGGTTGTTTCCGGTTCTCGTGCTGCTCGATGGCTCCAAAGGCTGCACTGTTGGGGATCTCGCCCGAGCCATCCGGGTGAGCCAGCCTGCAATGACAAAAAGTGTAAACCGGCTGACGGACGAAGGGCTCGTTGTCTCGAGCCGGGGGGAGAAAGACAAGCGGCAGTCCCTCGTCGAACTGACGGAGGCGGGGAGGGCTGCCGTCGATCAAGGCCGCCAAGTCGTATGGCCACTGATTGATATCGTGGTTCGCGACTTATTAGCCGGGATGTCGGGTCCTTTTCTGGAACAGCTGGATACTCTGGAAAATCGCTTGGCCGAGGAGTCTCTAGCTGAGCGCGTTGATCGCCTTAACCCTGTCAGCTTGCGACCCGCTTGTGATGCAGATGTTGCTGGAGTCGTTTTATTACTCAATCGGGCATATCGCGGCGAAGGGGAAGGAGCAGGGTGGACGACAGAAACGGGTCTGATTAGCGGAGATCGTATTTCGGAAACAACGCTCAGGACTGAGATTGCACAGAAACCGCTCGCTTCGTTATTGGTATGGAAGAAGCGAGAAAACATCCTCGGGTGTGTATGGGTTGAGCCAGTGCAGGCGGGGACTTGGTATCTCGGGTCATTGGCAATCGATCCAAAAAAACAGAATGCTCAGTGTGGACGGCGCTTGCTCGCCGCCGCGGAGCAATGGTGCCAATCACGCGGCGCTGAGTGTATTCATATGACGGTGCTTGAAGCGCGGGACACGTTGATAAAGTGGTATGAGCGTCGGGGCTATTGCAAAACAGGTGAAACCGAACCTTTTCCTTATGACGACGACAGGTTTGGGGTTCCCATCCGACCGGGTCTACAGTTCGAGGTCATGAAGAAAGTGCTGGAAACCTCAGCGATTCACTCGATGCATCAGGTATTGAACACATGATATAGCCAGAAACAAGAAAGCCCGCACAGGGCGGGCTTCTTGGGGTGTTTCGTAGACTGTCTGAGACAGGTCTAGACTGCTATATGGTGCACCAGGCGGGATTCGAACCCACGACCCCTGCCTTCGGAGGGCAGTACTCTATCCAGCTGAGCTACTGGTGCGACGCGGGCGCCATGATACTCATATGCAATGCGGGCGTCCATGCTGCTGATTTGCCGGTGTTTTCATAAGCCTAGGTGGGCATCGGCTACGCTGATCAGAAAAAACGGGCAAATTCGGTTTTTTCGTTCTTTTTTTCGAACAGGCTCTTGTCCTTCACCCCCATCGGCCCTAGGATTCGTTTGAGATTTCAAACGCTCTTGTCTGGGTGCTGAACCGCACGTCTGTGCTTATGTGCGTTATTTCTGTGCTTCAGCCCGGTGAATGATTTCCCTGACGGCAGCCCCCGAGGCGCCTTTCTACAAATCTAATTCGCTCCGCGTGCGCGCGGTGCTGTTAAGGAAAGCCGACATGCAGCTTAAAGACACCCAGTTGTTCCGCCAGCAAGCCTTTATCGATGGCGCTTGGGTCGATGCGGACAATGGTCAGACGATCAAGGTCACCAACCCGGCGACGGGCGAAGTGTTGGGCACCGTGCCGAAGATGGGCGCGGCCGAAACCCGCCGGGCGATTGAAGCCGCCGACAAGGCACTGCCGGCCTGGCGTGCACTGACCGCCAAGGAACGCGCCAACAAGCTGCGCCGCTGGTACGAATTGCTGATCGAAAACCAGGACGACCTCGGTCGCCTGATGACCCTGGAACAAGGCAAGCCACTGGCCGAAGCCAAGGGCGAGATCGTCTACGCTGCCTCGTTCATCGAGTGGTTTGCCGAAGAAGCCAAGCGCATCTACGGTGACGTGATTCCCGGCCATCAGCCCGACAAGCGCCTGATCGTGATCAAGCAGCCGATCGGCGTGACCGCGGCCATTACCCCGTGGAACTTCCCGGCGGCGATGATCACCCGTAAAGCTGGTCCAGCCCTGGCTGCCGGTTGCACCATGGTCATCAAGCCGGCTTCGCAAACCCCGTTCTCGGCCCTGGCCCTGGTGGAGCTGGCGCACCGTGCTGGCATCCCGCAAGGCGTGTTGAGTGTAGTGACCGGCAGCGCCGGCGACATCGGTGGCGAGCTGACCAGCAACCCGATCGTGCGCAAGCTGTCGTTCACCGGCTCGACCGAGATCGGTCGCCAACTGATGGCCGAATGCGCCAAGGACATCAAGAAAGTCTCCCTGGAGCTGGGCGGCAACGCGCCGTTCATCGTGTTCGACGACGCGGACCTGGATAAGGCCGTCGAAGGCGCGATCATTTCCAAATACCGCAACAACGGTCAGACCTGCGTCTGCGCCAACCGCCTGTACATCCAGGATTCGGTGTACGACGCCTTCGCCGAGAAACTGAAAGTGGCGGTGGCCAAGCTCAAGATCGGCAACGGCCTGGACGATGGCACCACCACCGGTCCCTTGATCGACGGCAAAGCGGTCGCCAAGGTGCAGGAACACATTGCCGATGCGGTCAGCAAAGGCGCGACCGTGCTGTCGGGCGGCAAGGCGATGGAAGGCAACTTCTTCGAGCCGACCATCCTGACCAACGTACCGAAGAACGCCGCCGTGGCCAAGGAAGAAACCTTCGGTCCGCTGGCGCCGCTGTTCCGCTTCAAAGACGAAGCCGAAGTGATCGCGATGTCCAACGACACCGAGTTCGGCCTGGCTTCGTACTTCTATGCCCGCGACCTGGGCCGTGTGTTCCGTGTGGCCGAGGCCCTGGAATACGGCATGGTCGGCGTCAACACTGGTTTGATCTCCAACGAAGTCGCGCCGTTCGGCGGCATCAAGGCGTCGGGCCTGGGCCGTGAAGGTTCCAAGTACGGCATCGAGGACTACCTGGAAATCAAATACCTCTGCCTGGGTATCTGATCCGCTTCAAGCGCAAAGGGCACGAGAGCGCTGTCCCTTTGCGTGCTTCACCCGTTCTGTTTCTTGTGGTCGGGAACGCTGTGGCAGTCGATCATCGCATGCTGTCGCAGTTGCCTTTCCGCCATGTATTCCTTGAGCCACGCCGACCGATGAGCGGCGAATGAGGACTGTAATGAGCAAGACTAACGCTGACTTGATGGCCCGCCGTACCGCCGCTGTTCCACGTGGCGTCGGCCAGATTCACCCGATTTTCGCCGAGTCGGCGAAGAACGCCACGGTCACCGACGTTGAAGGTCGTGAATTCATCGACTTCGCCGGTGGTATCGCCGTACTGAACACCGGCCACGTGCACCCGAAAATCATCGCCGCCGTGACCGCGCAGTTGAACAAGCTGACCCACACCTGCTTCCAGGTCCTGGCCTACGAGCCGTACGTGGAAGTGTGCGAAAAAATCAACGCCAAGGTGCCCGGTGATTTCGCCAAGAAAACCCTGCTGGTCACCACCGGTTCCGAAGCGGTGGAAAACGCCGTGAAGATCGCCCGCGCCGCCACTGGCCGTGCCGGTGTGATCGCCTTCACCGGCGCGTACCACGGTCGCACCATGATGACCTTGGGCCTGACCGGTAAAGTCGTGCCGTACTCGGCTGGCATGGGCCTGATGCCCGGCGGTATCTTCCGCGCGCTGTACCCGAACGAACTGCACGGCGTGAGCATCGATGATTCCATCGCCAGCATCGAACGCATCTTCAAGAACGACGCCGAGCCGCGTGACATCGCCGCCATCATCATCGAACCGGTACAGGGCGAGGGTGGTTTCTATGTGGCGCCCAAGGAGTTCATGAAGCGCCTGCGCGCCCTGTGCGACCAGCACGGCATTCTGTTGATCGCTGACGAAGTCCAGACTGGCGCTGGCCGTACCGGCACCTTCTTCGCCATGGAACAGATGGGCGTTGCCGCCGACCTGACCACCTTCGCCAAATCCATCGCTGGCGGCTTCCCGTTGGCCGGTGTGTGCGGCAAGGCCGAGTACATGGATGCCATCGCCCCAGGTGGCCTGGGCGGCACCTATGCCGGTAGCCCGATCGCCTGTGCGGCGGCGTTGGCGGTGATGGAGGTGTTTGAAGAAGAGCACCTGCTGGACCGCTGCAAGGCTGTGGGCGAGCGTCTGGTCACGGGCCTCAAGGCTATCCAGAAAAAGTACCCGGTCATTGGTGAGGTCCGTGCCCTGGGCGCGATGATCGCCGTGGAGCTGTTCGAAAACGGCGACACCCATAAGCCGAACGCCGCGGCAGTGGCCCAAGTGGTGGCCAAGGCACGTGACAAGGGCCTGATCCTGCTGTCCTGCGGCACCTACGGCAACGTTCTGCGGGTGTTGGTGCCGCTGACCTCGCCGGACGAGCAACTGGACAAAGGCCTGGCGATCATCGAAGAGTGTTTCTCCGAGCTCTGATCTGACGAACGCTGACTGTGCACTGATCCACAAAAAAACCCGCTTCGGCGGGTTTTTTCATGTCCGCGGGCTTATCCCGCAGGTTTGAGCTGTCTGGAACGGCCTTCATTGTCTAAGGTGCATGTATGGCAAGGGAGCGATGTTGCAATGACTGCTGTGGTTTTACCCGCTGTACCGCGTGTGTTGATCGCCGAGGCCGACCCGGCGTCCCGGGAGATGCTGGAGCAAGTGCTGTCGGGCGTGCGCTGCGATGCCCGAGTGGACACCTGCGGCGAGGGGCAACAGGCCCTGGATTTGCTGGCGCATAACGTGTACGACCTGGTCATCGCCGATTGGGAACTGCCGGGTGTCGATGGCCTGACGATCCTGCGTGGCCTTCGCCAACAGCATCGAGCTGCGCCGTTGCCGTTCATTCTGATGAGTCGGCGCAACGACAGCGCCAGTGTGCGTGAGGTCGTTCCACTGGCACCGACGGCGTATTTGACCAAGCCGTTGAACCGGGAAGGCCTGACCTTGCGTTTGCAAGGGTTGTTAGTGGGCGGCGGTGAAGAAACCTCCAATGCTGCGCCGGTCCCGGGGCCGGGGCTGACCTTGCCCACCTTCCTGGAACGTCGGCGTGACCTGTCCGAGGGCGCGCCCTTGATGACCGATGTGCAAGTGGCGGTCAAGCGCAGCCTCAACCCCGGCGGGCTGGATCTGAAATTGCTCGAAGAAGAGCTCCGCACCGACCCGCAGATCACCGCGGTGCTGATCGCTGCGGCTAACAGCGCTGCCCAGCATCAGGGCGGTGGCCCGGTGCAGACCGTGGCCCAGGCGCTGCACCAGCTCGGCACCGGGCAAAGCATGAACCTGATCCTCGGCCTGACCCTCAAGCGCTGCGCCCGGCTCAGCGTTCCGTGTCTGGCGGATTATGCCGAGCGTTACTGGACACTGTCGCTGCACACCGCCGAATACGCCCGGACGATGGCGCGGTTGTTGGACCTGGAGCAGGAGCGTTGTTATTGCGCCGGGTTGTTGCATCGCCTGGGCGACCTGGCGTTGCTGCGCTGCCTGGAAGAGTGGAAACAGGCCGGTGGCGAGCTGGAAGAACCGGAGGAAGTCGGCGACTCGCTGGACACGTTCGGCGCCAGTTTCGGCTCGGCGTTACGTGCCCGCTGGCGTCTGCCGTTGGAGCTTCGGGAGTTGATCGCGGCGGTCTATAGCCTGGGGGGCGGGGTGTATTCCCGTGAAGCCTTGGTGATGAACATGGCAGCGCAGATGGCGCATCTGCCCGCCCATGAGGGTCTTGAAGAGCTGGCCCGTGGCCGCACGGCACGGTTGCTGAAGATCGGCTTGCCAGAGTTGACACGGTTGCGCCGCAAATAAAGCCAGCGCCCAACCCTGTGGGAGCGAGCTTGCTCGCGATGGCGGCATGACGGTCACCCCATCATTGAATGTCAGGCCCTCATCGCGAGCAAGCTCGCTCCCACAGGATCCGTGGCATGACTGGATTCAATTGCACTGCGATTGGCGTCAAGCCGCGATGATGCGGTTCTTCCCCTTGCGCTTGGCCTCGTACATGGCCGCGTCGGCGCGGGAGAACAGGCTGTCGAGGGACTGGTCTTCGGGGGTAATGGCGGTCAGGCCCTGGCTGACAGTAATGCCGAAGGTCTGTTCGCCCCAGCGGAACATCAGGCGCTGGATTTCCCGTTGCAACCGCTCGGCTACTTGCAATGCCATGTCGGGGGCGCAGCCAGGGAACACCGCAGCGAACTCTTCGCCCCCGATCCGCCCGAACAGGTCGCCGCGTCGCAGCACGGACCGGCCGCTTTCGGCGATCTTCTGCAACACGGTATCGCCTTCCTGATGACCGTAGGTGTCGTTGATCACCTTGAAGTCATCGATGTCCAGCAACAGGAACGCCATGGGCGTCCCTTGTAGCCGCGCCTGCTCGAACTCACGGTGGGCGCATTCGAAAAAATGCCGGCGATTGCTGCTCTGGGTCAGCACATCGGTGGTTGCCAATCGCTGCAGCTCACTTTCCAAGAGCTTCTTTTCGGTGATGTCCTCGGCGATGCCGACCACGATCACCGGTTGCCCAGGCTCGGCCTGGCGGTTGATGAAGCATTTGTCGCTCAGCCAGCGAACCTGGCCGTCGCCGGCGATGATGCGGTATTCACGGTCTTCGACGGCCCCCTTGACCAGCACTTCGGCCAGGCTGCGTTCGGCGTACTCAAGGTCGTCGGGGTAGATTGCGTCGCGCCATTCGTTGTAGTCAGCCAGGACCAGGCCGGCGGGGCGGCCGAAGATCCGTTCGTAGGCGGGGCTGACATACAGCACTTGTCGGGTTTCCCAGTTGAACGCCCACAGCACGGCATTGACGCTGACCAGCAGCGAGCTGAACAGTTGTTCGCGTTCGCTCAGGCGCGCCACTTCGCCCTGGGCGTGCATCAGCGCCATGAGCGTCTGGGCCGCCTCGGGCCAATGAGGTAGGGAGTAATCCTGTAGGTTCTTGTCGACCATCGGCACAAATCTCAAAGAGCGTGCACTGCTGTTGTTTTGCACGCACTTTTCTCCAAATCCCGCCTGGATGGCGAAGTGCTCTTTGAGATAGGGGATTCGGGGCGAAGTTCCTTTTCAGGCGACGAAGGGCGTGGGGATTTAGCGAGTCAGATGCCAAGTGTTGGACCTGTGGCGAGGGAGCTTGCTCCCGCTTGAGCGCGAAGCGCTCACAAGAAAAGAAGGGCTGCTGCGCAGCCCAGCGGGAGCAAGCTCCCTCGCCACAAAAAGCCCTCATCCACAGTGGTGGCGTTGCCTGGTCAGGCCGTGGCAGGCCGTAGCGAGTAGGTCTTGAGCTGGTCGGCGAAGTCCCGCAGGGACTGGATGCCGCTGGCTTCGGCCTCGTTGACCCATTCCTTGATGGCGGCGAGCATGTCGTGGCCGTTGCTGCTGGTCTTGACCCAGATCTGCTGCAAGGCCAGACGTTTCTCGTAGATCACCTTCAGTGCCTGGCTGTGTTCGAGCATGTTCTGGATTCGCACGTGGTGACGGTCGTCCAGCAGGCTGGTTTCCCGCGACAGCAGCCGTTTGGCCCGGTGGAACTGGTGACGCACCGAGTGATCGACTTTTTCCAGTTCCTGCTTGACCAGCGGCGCGATGACCAGCCGGCGGTACTGCGCCATGATCTGGAAGCGGTTGTTGAGGATCGCCATGGCCGTGTCCATGTCCAGGTGGCCCTTGCCTTCGACCCGGTGGGCGATCGGCGCAACGCGCTGGACCTTGGCCAGGCGCAGGAAACTGAACACCCGGATCCAGGCCCAGCCCAGGTCGAACTCCCATTTACGTACCGACAGCTTGGCCGAGTTGGGGTAGGTGTGGTGGTTGTTGTGCAGTTCTTCGCCGCCGATCAGGATGCCCCAGGGCACCAGGTTGGTCGCCGCGTCGCGGCATTCGAAGTTGCGGTAGCCCACGGCATGGCCCAGGCCGTTGACCACGCCAGCGGCCCAGACGGGAATCCACATCATCTGGATGGCCCAGATGGTGATGCCGATGGTGCCGAACAGCAGCAGGTCGATGACGCCCATGATCGCCACGCCCAGCAGCGGGAAGCGGCTGTAGAGGTTGCGCTCGATCCAGTCGTCGGGGCAGTTCTTGCCGTAGATGCGCAGGGTTTCCGGGTTTTCCGCTTCGGCGCGATACAGCTCGGCGCCTTTGCGCAGCACGGTGGACAAGCCCTTGATGACCGGGCTGTGAGGGTCATCCTCGGTTTCGCATTTGGCGTGGTGCTTGCGGTGGATGGCGGTCCACTCGCGGGTGTTCTGCGCCGTGGTCAGCCACAGCCAGAAACGGAAGAAATGTTTGAGACCGGCGTTGAGCTCCAGGGAGCGATGGGCCGAATAACGGTGCAGATAGACCGTGACGGCAATGATCGTGACGTGGGTCATCAGCAGGGTGACTGCCACCAGTGACCAGGCCGACAAGCCAAGAAAACCTTCGTACCACATAGGCTGTAGGGCCCTCGATAAAGATAGAAACCGCCGTTGCATTATCACCAGCCCCACAGATAAAACCAGTCGGCCTTTCAGATAAGAGTGGCTGAATGTTTCTTCCTCTATAATCCTCCTCTTTGTAAGGACATGGATGGCCGAATGCCTGCCTATCAACGCAGTGCCATGCGCGTAGCGCTGCTTTATCTCGTGCTGTCAGTCGTCTGGCTGCAGCTGGTTGGTTATTTATTGAGCAGTTTCTTCGATCAATTCGTCGACAGGCAGCGCTGGCTCCTGATCAACGGGTATGCCTGGATCCTGTTTAGCGCCGGGCTGATCTTCCTGGCCCGGGCGCGGATCTCGCGGTTTTTCGCCAAGGGCGAGCACGGTGCCGATCGCGAGCGCCTGCGCCAGGCCGCCGCCGTCTTCGATTGCACCCGCGAAGGGGTGTTGGTGACCGATCGCAACGGCTTGATCGTGCATGTGAACCGGGCTTTCATGGCGATCACCGGTTATGCCCGGGACGAAGTGCTGGGCCAGCGCCCCAATCTGTTCAAGTCCGGTCGCCATGGGCCGGATTTCTATCGCGACATATTTGCCGCCCTGGCCAGCCTGGGCGAGTGGAGTGGCGAGATCTGGAATCGGCGTAAAAGTGGTGAGATCTACCCGCAATGGCAGACGATCCGCGTCATTCACGATGACAACGGCCAAGTCAGCCACTATGTCGCGGTGTTTTCGGACATCAGCGCCATCAAGGATTCCGAGCACGAACTGGCCTACCTGGCCCATCACGACCCGCTGACAGGCTTGCCCAACCGCCTGCTGTTTTCCGACCGCACCGAGCAGGCCTTGGCGTCGGCGCAGTTGCACAAGCGTGGCTGTGCCCTGTTGCTGGTGGACCTGGATCACTTCAAGAACATCAATGACAGCCTCGGCCACAACGTCGGCGATGAGTTGCTCAAAGGCGTGGCCGAGCGATTTCGCGGGCTGTTTGCCCCGGGCGTGACCCTGGCCCGGCTGGGGGGCGACGAATTTGCGGTGCTGGTGGAAAACTGTTCCCAGCCTGGTCAGGCCGCGGCGTTGGCCCGGCGCATCCTCGACGCCTTGAAAGAACCGCTGCAGTTCGATGAGCACGCGTTGTTCATCAACGCCAGCATCGGCATCAGCCTGTTTCCCGGTGATGCCCTGAACGCCGGGCAACTGTTGCGCAATGCCGATTCGGCGTTGTTCAAGGCCAAGAGCGCCGGACGCGACGGCTACGCCCTGTATACCGAAGAACTTACCGCCCATGCGCAGCAACGGGTCGAAATTGCCTTCGAACTGCGTCGTGCGCTGCAGCAGCAGGAGTTGCGTGTTCATTACCAGCCAGTACACGACTTGGCGAGCAGCCGTCTGATCGGTGTCGAGGCGCTGGTGCGCTGGGAGCATCCCACACGGGGGCTGGTGTCGCCGGCCGAGTTCATTCCCATCGCCGAGCGTACCGGCCTGATTGCCCAGGTCGATGCCTGGGTCATGGACCAGGCTTGTCGGCAGATGTGCCGGTGGCAGCAGGCGGGCGTGGCGTTGTCGTTCGTCGCCGTCAATGTCTCGAGTCGGTTGTTTGCCCATCGCGAATTGTACGAGCAGGTTGCCCAGGTGCTGCACGACACGGGCCTGGATCCGGCCTGCCTGGAACTGGAAGTGACGGAAAGCGCGGTGATGGAAGACCCGGAGGTGGCGCTGGAGCAGATGCACCGCCTGCGGGAATTGGGCGTGCGCCTGGCCATCGACGATTTCGGCACGGGCTATTCGTCGCTGCTGCGGCTCAAACGCTTGCCGGTGCAGAAGCTCAAGATTGATCAGGGCTTTGTCGCGGGGTTGCCGTGGGATGAGGATGACGCGGCGATCGTCCGGGTGATCATCGCCCTGGCCCACAGCATGGGCATGCAGGTGCATGCCGAGGGCATTGAACAGCGCGAACAAGCGGCCTTTTTGCTGGGGCAGGCGTGTGAGCTGGGGCAGGGCTATTGGTTTGGTCGGCCGGTGGCGGCGGCGCAGTTGGATTGGGACTGCGCGCCGGTCATTGCTTGATCGTCCGTGGCATTGATGTTGACTGACCCTCCGCCATCGCGAGCAAGCTCGCTCCCACCGTTGTTTTGTGTTGCCTGTGATAGGCGCGCTAACCCGCTTCCCCTGTGGGAGCGAGCTTGCTTGCGATGGCGCAATCACACCCGCCGCAGGGGGGGCGGAAAGCTCAGTGTCATTTTGGTTATATAAAAATTCTTAAATAGTCTTTTTAAGAATATCCGCACTTATCTAGTATTGCTCCCACGCCGCAAGCAGTGCCGCCCACTGCCAGGCATTCATTTAAAGGAGCAGCAGCATGAGCGCATCTCTACGTAGTGTTGACGGCCAGGACGAAGCAACCATCTTGCGCGAGATCCAGAGCGCGTTGCGCGATCTACGCTTTGGGGCAGTGGAAATCACCGTGCACAACGCCCAGGTGGTCCAGATCGAACGCAAGGAAAAATTCCGGCTGCAGCAGCCGAGCCATAAACCGGGCTGAAACAGTCTGGTTGTGGGAGCAAAGCTTGCTCGCGAAACAGGCGC
>NZ_JACNDD010000188.1:0-11525 GCF_017351395.1 Pseudomonas sp. FW305-28 | reverse complement strand
ATCGCGAGCAAGCTCGCTCCCACAGGGGTTCTGAGGCGGGCTGAAGCTTCGGGTTCACCGCTATCCCTTTGTGGGAGTGAGGTGGATCAAGGCACCGAAAACAAAAAAAGCCCTGAACCGGCACACCCGGATCAGGGCTTTTTCATGGGGCTGTTTCAGCGACGACGGAACAGTGGCAGCGGTTCGTCAGTGGCAGCCTGGTAGGTCACCGAGAAGTCCTTGAGGCTTTCGAGGGCCTCAAAGGGGTCTTTGTCGGCGCGCAAGGCAAAGGCGTCGAAACCGCAGCGGCGCATGTAGAACAGCTGGTCGCGCAGCACGTCGCCAATCGCCCGCAATTCACCCTTGAAACCATAACGGTCACGCAGCAGGCGGGCGTTGGAGTAGCTGCGCCCGTCGGTGAAGGCCGGGAAGTTCAGGGCGATGACTTGCAACTGGTTGGCGTCATCACCGATTTCTTCCGCTTCCTCGTCGGCGTCCAGCCACACACCCAGGCCGCCGTCGCGGGCCTTGAGGGCATGGGCATGATCGCGCCACAGGGCCAGTGGCACGATCAGGTCGTCGCAGTTGGAGATGCCATCGAGGGTCGCGTCCTTGGGCAACAGGTGCCAGGTTTCGTCGATGACCTCGTTGTTCTTAATGATTCGCTGCATAGACGCGTTCCTTGAAGAGGTCGATGCCAATACGTTGGTAAGTGTCGATGAAGCGCTCGTCCGCGGTACGTTGTTCGATGTACACGTCGATCAGCTTCTCGATCACGTCAGGCATGTCATCCTGGGCAAACGACGGGCCGAGGATCTTGCCCAGGCTGGCGTCGCGGCTGCCGCTGCCGCCCAGGGAGACCTGGTAGAACTCTTCGCCTTTCTTGTCCACGCCCAGGATGCCGATGTGGCCGACGTGGTGGTGACCACAGGCGTTCATGCAGCCGGAAATGTTCAGGTCCAGCTCGCCGATGTCGAACAGGTAGTCCAGGTCATCGAAACGGCGCTGGATCGATTCGGCGATAGGGATCGACTTGGCGTTGGCCAGGGAGCAGAAGTCGCCGCCCGGGCAGCAGATCATGTCGGTCAGCAGGCCGATGTTCGGGGTGGCGAAACCTTGTTCGCGCAGCTCGCCCCACAGGGTGAACAACTGGCTCTGTTCAACATCCGCCAGGATGATGTTCTGCTCGTGGGAGGTGCGCAGCTGGCCGAAGCTGTAGCGCTCGGCCAGGTCGGCCACGGCGTCCAGTTGCTTGTCGGTGATGTCGCCCGGTGCCACACCGGTGGGTTTCAGGGACAGGGTCACCGCGACATAACCCGGCTTCTTGTGGGCCAGGGTGTTGCGGGTACGCCAGCGGGCGAAGCCCGGGTGTTCCTTGTCCAGGGCTGCCAGCTCGGCGTCCTGATTGCTCAGGGCCTTGTAGTCTGGATCGACGAAATGCTTGGCGACGCGATGCACTTCGGCTTCGGTCAGGGTGGTCTGGCCGCCACGCAGGTGAGCCATCTCGGCTTCGACCTTCTCGGCGAACACTTCAGGCGTCAGGGCCTTGACCAGGATCTTGATCCGCGCCTTGTACTTGTTGTCACGACGGCCGTAGCGGTTGTACACCCGCAGGATGGCGTCGAGGTAGCTCAGCAGGTCCTGCCACGGCAGGAACTCGTTGATGAACGCGCCAACCACCGGGGTACGCCCCAGGCCGCCGCCCACGAGCACACGGAAGCCCAGTTCGCCGGCTGCGTTGTAGACCGTCTCCAGGCCGATGTCGTGGACTTCGATAGCCGCACGGTCCGAACTCGAGCCGTTGATGGCGATCTTGAACTTGCGCGGCAGGTAGGCGAACTCCGGGTGGAACGTCGTCCACTGGCGAACGATTTCGCACCATGGCCGCGGGTCGATCAACTCGTCGGCCGCGACACCGGCGAACTGGTCGGTGGTGACGTTGCGCAGGCAGTTGCCGCTGGTCTGGATCGCGTGCATCTGCACGGTGGCCAGCTCGGCCAGGATCTCGGGCACATCTTCCAGGGCCGGCCAGTTGTACTGGACGTTCTGCCGCGTACTGATGTGGGCATAGCCCTTGTCATAGTCACGGGCAATTTGCGCCAGCTTGCGCACCTGACGCGAAGTCAGCTGGCCATAAGGCACAGCCACGCGCAGCATCGGGGCGAAGCGCTGGATATACAGGCCATTCTGCAAGCGCAGAGGGCGGAATTCTTCTTCGCTCAGCTCGCCTGCCAGATAGCGTCGGGTCTGATCACGGAACTGCTTGACGCGGTCCTCGATGATTCGCTGATCGTACTCGTCATATACGTACATATAAGTCTCGGTCTCAGGCTTGGGCCGATCAGAAACAGCTGCATGTTGGCTCGCTGGAATCGGGTTCTGCCTCGGCAATTCTGCGCGCACGGCCGCGCACTCCTAGAGGAGCCGGTGCAAGATACCTGTTTTGAGTTATGCGCAAAAGTGATGTTTGAGTATATGTAAAGAACCAAATCGACTAATGAGATTCATTATTGCCTAACCCACATTTGTCGTACGGGCAATCATCGTCTTAACTGTGGTCGAGTCCCTATGCAATCACCTACAAAACCGACAAGAGGCGATGCAATGAGCAATCCGACCAAAGCAAGGAAAAGCGACAGTACTGTTGATGCCTGGGCCATTTTGTTCCTGATTATCCTGGTGGTGGGCACCGCAGTGTTCTGGGTCAGTCACCAATAAACGGTTATCCCTGGCGATGAAAAACCTGTGGGAGCGAGCTTGCTCGCGATAGCGGTGGTTCAGTCGGATTGATGTCGACTGGCGCACCGTCATCGCGAGCGAGCTCGCTCCCACAGGGTCATGTGTTGTGTTGGAGAACGTTACAACCCCGCCAGATGCACCACCAGCTTGACGATGCCGAACAGCGTCAAGGCGAAGATCACCGTGAACGCGATCCCCAATATCACGAAGTGACTCGGCTTGCCGTGGGTGAAATCCCGGGCGCGGTTCTTGCCACTCTGCACGCCGAAGGCGGCGGCCAGCACGCTGTGCATCATCTGCAACAGGGTCGGCGGCTTGTTGTCGACTGGATCGTCCATAAATCCCTCGTCTGCCATGTGTGTGGGACAAGCATAGACAAAAAAAGATCGCAGGCTTCGCCAGCGCCTACGGGAACACACAAAACCCTGTAGGAACTGGCGAAGCCTGCGATCTTTTGAGGGCGCTTAGTTGTCGTAGCCCAGGTTCGGCGCCAGCCAACGCTCAGTCACGCTCAAATCCTGGCCCTTGCGCGCGGTGTAGCTCTGGACCTGGTCCTTGTCGATCTTGCCCACGGCGAAGTATTGCGCCTGGGGATGGGCGAAATACCAGCCGCTGACCGCTGCCGCCGGGAACATGGCGTAGTGTTCGGTGAGGAACACGCCACTGCGGCCGGCTTTCAGTTCGTTGGCCTCGGGATCGAGCAGGCGGAACAAGGTAGCCTTCTCGGTGTGATCCGGGCAGGCCGGGTAGCCGGGGGCAGGGCGGATGCCGGTGTACTGCTCCTTGATCAGCGCCTCGTTGTCCAGGCTCTCGTCCCGGGCATAACCCCAATGCTCCTTGCGCACCTGCTGGTGCAGCCATTCGGCGCAGGCTTCGGCCAGGCGGTCGGCCAGGGCCTTGACCATGATCGAGTTGTAGTCGTCACCGGCCTCCTGGTAGGCCTTGGCGACTTCTTCGGCGCCGATGCCGGCGGTGGTGATGAAGCCGCCCACGTAGTCGGTCACGCCGCTGTCCTTGGGCGCGACGAAGTCGGCCAGGGAAAAGTTCGGCTTGCCGTCGGTCTTGATGATCTGCTGGCGCAAGTGATGCAGGCGCGCCAGTGGCTTGCCATCGTCGCCGTAGACTTCCAGGTCGTCGTCATGCACCTGGTTGGCCGGCCAGAAGCCGAACACGGCGCGGGCGCTGATGAGTTTCTCGTCGATCAGCTTGCGCAGCATCGCCCGGGCATCGGCGTACAGCGCGGTGGCGGCTTCGCCGACCACTTCGTCGGTGAGGATGCGCGGGTATTTGCCGGCCAGGTCCCAGGAGATGAAGAACGGTGTCCAGTCGATGTATTCGGCCAGGACGTTCAAGTCGATGTTGTCCAGCACCTTGGCGCCGGTGAAGGTCGGCTTGACCGGCTGGTAGCTGCTCCAGTCGAACTGTGGCTTCTTGGCCACGGCCGCGGGGTAGCTCAGGCGCTCGGTGCGGGCGCTGCGGTTGGCCGTGCGCTCGCGTACCTCGATGTAGTCCTGGCGTGTTTTCTCGACGAACGCCGGCTTGAGTTCCTTGGACAGCAACTGGGTCGCCACGCCCACGGCGCGGGAGGCGTCGGTGACGTAGATCACCGCGTCGTTGCTGTACTTGGGCTCGATCTTCACCGCCGTGTGGGCCTTGGAGGTGGTGGCGCCACCGATCATCAGCGGCAGATGGAAGTCCTGGCGCTGCATCTCCCGCGCCACATGCACCATCTCATCCAGGGACGGGGTGATCAGGCCGGACAGGCCGATGATGTCGCATTTCTGCTCCTTGGCCACCTGCAGGATCTTCTCCGCTGGCACCATCACGCCCAGGTCGACGATGTCATAGCCGTTGCAACCGAGCACCACGCCGACGATATTCTTGCCGATGTCATGGACGTCACCCTTGACCGTGGCCATCAGGATCTTGCCCTTGGCTTCCGGCTTGTCGCCTTTTTCCGCCTCGATGAACGGAATCAGGTGGGCCACGGCCTGCTTCATCACACGGGCGGACTTGACCACTTGGGGCAGGAACATTTTGCCGGCACCAAACAGGTCGCCGACGATGTTCATGCCAGCCATCAGCGGGCCTTCAATGACCTCGATCGGCCGGGTGAACGACAGTCGCGACTCTTCGGTGTCTTCGACGATGTGGGTGGTGATGCCCTTGACCAGCGCATGCTCCAGGCGCTTGTTCACTTCCCAGCCGCGCCATTCTTCGGTTTCCGCTTCCTTGACGCTGCCGTCGCCCTTGTACTTGTCGGCGATGGCGAGCAGGGCGTCGGTGCCTTCGGGGGTGCGGTTGAGGATCACGTCTTCCACGGCGTCACGCAGTTCCGCCGGGATCTGGTCGTAGATCTCCAGTTGGCCGGCGTTGACGATGCCCATGGTCAGGCCCGCGCGGATCGCATACAGCAGGAACACCGAGTGGATCGCCTCGCGCACCGGGTTGTTGCCACGGAACGAGAACGACACGTTGGACACGCCGCCCGAGGTCAGCGCGTACGGCAGTTCGTCGCGGATGTAGGCGCAGGCGTTGATGAAGTCCACGGCATAGTTGTTGTGTTCTTCGATACCGGTGGCGACGGCGAAGATGTTCGGGTCGAAGATGATGTCTTCCGGCGGGAAGCCGACTTCGTTGACCAGGATGTCGTAGGAACGCTTGCAGATTTCCTTCTTGCGCGCCTCGGTGTCGGCCTGGCCGGCTTCGTCGAACGCCATCACCACCACGGCGGCACCGTAGCGCTTGCACAGCTTGGCGTGGTGGATGAACTGCTCGACGCCTTCCTTCATGCTGATGGAGTTGACGATGCCCTTGCCCTGGATGCACTTGAGGCCGGCTTCGATCACTTCCCACTTGGAGGAGTCGATCATGATCGGTACGCGGGAAATGTCCGGTTCGCCGGCAATCAGATTGAGGAAGGTCACCATGGCCTTCTTCGAATCGAGCATGCCCTCGTCCATGTTGATGTCGATCACCTGGGCGCCGGCCTCGACCTGCTGCAGGGCCACTTCCAACGCTTCGGTGTAGTTGTCCTCGCGGATCAACCGGGCGAACTTGGCGGAGCCGGTGATGTTGGTCCGCTCGCCGACGTTGACGAACAAGGAGCTGCGATCGATGGTGAACGGTTCCAGGCCCGACAGGCGGCAAGCCCGCGGGATCTCTGGAATCGGTCGCGGCGCGTAGCCGGCCACGGCCTTGGCGATGGCTTCGATGTGCGCCGGGGTGGTGCCGCAGCAACCGCCGACAATGTTCAGGAAGCCGCTCTGGGCGAACTCTTCGATGACCTTGGCCGTCTCGGCCGGCAGTTCGTCGTATTCGCCGAACTCGTTGGGCAGGCCGGCGTTGGGGTGGGCCGATACGTGGGTGCTGGCCTTGTTCGACAGCTCTTCCAGGTACGGGCGCAGTTCGCTGGCGCCGAGGGCGCAGTTCAGGCCCACGGAGATCGGCTTGGCGTGGGCCACCGAGTTCCAGAAGGCTTCGGTGGTCTGGCCGGAGAGGGTGCGGCCGGAGGCGTCAGTGATGGTGCCGGAGATCATGATCGGCAGTTCGACGCCCAGTTCTTCGTAGACCCCTTGCACGGCAAAGATCGCCGCCTTGGCGTTCAGCGTGTCGAAGATGGTCTCGATCAGGATCAGGTCCGCGCCGCCTTCAATCAGGCCCTTGGTGGCTTCGGTGTAGTTCTCCACCAGTTCGTCGAAGGTGACGTTGCGGTAGCCGGGGTTGTTCACGTCCGGCGACAGCGAGCAGGTGCGGCTGGTCGGGCCGAGCACGCCGGCGACGAAGCGCGGCTTGTCCGGGGTTTCCAGGGTCTTGGCGTCAGCCACCTGGCGGGCCAGGCGTGCGCCTTCCAGGTTCAGCTCGTAGGCCAGGCCCTGCATGCCGTAGTCGGCCTGGGACACCTGGGTGGCGTTGAAGGTATTGGTTTCCAGGATATCGGCGCCGGCATCCAGGTAGGCTTTTTCAATGGCACCGATCACGTCGGGACGGCTGAGCACCAGCAAATCGTTGTTGCCCTTGACGTCGCTCGGCCAGTCGGCAAAACGCTTGCCGCGGTAGTCCTGTTCTTCCAGCTTGTAGCTCTGGATCATCGTGCCCATGCCGCCGTCGAGGATCAGGATGCGTTCCTTGAGGGCTTGCTGGAGAAGATAAAGGCGAGCGCTGCGATCGGACATAGGACTACCTGGAAAAAAAGACCATTACGAAGGCCGGGATGATAGCAAACCTGCGCAGGATTTGATCATGAGGGGCTTTTGCATGAATATCGCTCATGTTTGCAAGGCGATGTTGGCCCGGTAGAATCGCCGGACTATCTCTTAGGGACCCGAGACATGCCGTACCGCGTCTTATTCGGCAGTCTGCTGCTGTCGTTGTCTTTTAGCGCAGCCGCCGGGGATCCCGTTCCGGCGATCTCCTACACCCGCGACATCCAGCCGATCTTCACGGAAAAATGCGTGGCCTGTCATGCCTGCTACGACTCCGCCTGCCAATTGAACCTGGGCAGCGGCGAAGGGGCGGCACGGGGGGCGAGCAAGCTGTCGGTGTATGACGGCGAGCGACGCCAGGCGGCCGAACCGACCCGTCTGTTCTACGATGCCTCCGGCCAGCGGGCCTGGCAGCGCAAAGGTTTCTATTCGGTGCTCGATGCCCAGGGCAGCCAGGCGGCGTTGATGGCGCGGATGCTGGAACTGGGGCACCGTACGCCATTGCAGCCCAACGCCAAATTGCCGGAAGACATCGTGCTTGGGCTCAACCGTGACAACACCTGCCCGATGCCGGGGCAGTTCGACGAATACGCCGCTGCGCATCCCCGCGAAGGCATGCCGCTGGCGGTCACCGGCCTGACCGACCAGCAATACCAGACCCTGCAGCGCTGGCTGGCCGCCGGCGCCCCGATCGACCAGCAGGCCTTGGCCCCGAGCGCCGCCGAAGCCTTGCAAGTGGTGCAGTGGGAAAACCTGCTCAACGCCCCCGGCGCCCGGGAAAGCCTGGTGGGGCGCTGGTTGTTCGAACACTGGTTCCTGGCGCATATCTATTTCAAGGACGGCGAGCCGGGGCATTTCTTCCAATGGGTGCGTTCGCGTACGCCCACCGGCCAGCCCATTGACCTGATCAACACCCGCCGTCCGAACGACGATCCTGGCACCCGCGTCTATTATCGGCTCTGGCCGGTGCAAGGGGTGATCGTGCACAAGACCCACATCACCTACGGCTTGAGCGCGGCGAAGATGGCGCGGATCAAGAGCCTGTTCTACAGCGGCAAGTGGCAGGTCACCGCGTTGCCGGGCTACGGTCCGGAGCGCCGGGCCAACCCGTTTTCCACCTTCGAAGCGATTCCGGCCCAGGCCCGTTACCAATTCATGCTCGATAACGCCGAGTATTTCGTGCGGACGTTCATCCGCGGGCCGGTGTGCCGGGGCCAGATCGCCACGGACGTGATCCGCGACAATTTCTGGGCGCTGTTCCAGGCCCCTGAACACGATCTGTACATCACCGACCCGAACTACCGCGGCCAGGCCACACCGCTGTTGGCGATGCCGGGGCAGAACGACGATGTGGGCAGCGTCCTCAGCCTGTGGCTCGATTACCGTGACAAGCGCAACGAGTACGAAGCCTTGCGCCGCGACAACTATGCCGAGCTGCCGGCACCGAGCTGGTCGACGCTATGGGCCGGCAACGACAACGCGTTGCTGAGCATTTTCCGGCATTTCGACAGCGCTTCGGTCACCAAGGGGCTGATCGGGGAGGTGCCGCAGACGATGTGGCTGTTCGACTTCCCGTTGCTGGAGCGTACCTATTATCAGTTGGCGGTGAATTTCGACGTGTTCGGCAACGTCTCCCACCAGGCCCAGACCCGGTTGTATTTCGATTTGATCCGCAACGGTGCGGAGCAGAACTTCCTGCGCCTGATGCCGGCCGACTCCCGGGAAGGCTACCTCGACGACTGGTACCAGGCCGGTGGCAAATTCAAGATGTGGCTCGATTATGAGGCCATCGACGATGACAAGCCGACCGCCCTCAAGCTTGACGAACGCGACCCCAAGGCTGATTTCGCCCAGCAACTGCTGGTCCGTTATGGCGATCTGAACGCGCATCCCGATCCGATCAACCGCTGCGACGGTGCCTACTGCTCGCGCCCGAACATCGACCCGGCGCTGCAAAACGCCGAGCAGGCCCTCAGTCGGCTGGTGTCGCGCCCAGCGGCGGGGCTCAAGGTGATCGACCAACTGCCGGAAGCGACCCTGTTGCGCATCGAAACCGCCAGCGGCCAACGTGAGGTCTACAGCCTGCTGCGCAACCGGGCCCACAGCAACGTGGCGTTCCTGCTGGGCGAGGAAACGCGCTATCAGCCGGGGCTGGACACGCTGACGGTCTACCCGGGCGTGCTCAGCAGCTATCCGAACTTCATGTTCAACATTCCGGCCGGGCAAGTGCCGGCATTCGTCGAGGCCATGGAACGTGCCCAGGATGAGCCGGCGTTCGAGCGGATTGTCGAGCGCTGGGGGATTCGCCGCAGTCACCCGCAGTTCTGGTATTACTTCCATGACCTGAGCCAGTACATCCAGGAAACGGAGCCCGTGGAAAGCGGTGTGCTGGACATGAATCGCTACCAGAACCTCTGATCGGCCTGTCCGGCGGCAAACCCCGTGCCGTCGGACGCTTTCCTGACAAAAATACTAGGACTTTGTCCGGCGCGATGATTGGCGTAAACTGCCGTCAAGCCTGCGAGGAGTTTCCATGACCGCCATTACCATTACCGATGCCGCCCACGATTACCTGGCCGACCTGCTGTCCAAGCAGAACACCCCGGGTATCGGGATCCGCATCTTCATCACCCAGCCCGGCACCCAGTACGCAGAGACGTGCATTGCCTACTGCAAGCCGGGAGAAGAAAAACCCGAAGACACCGCGTTGGGGCTCAAGAGCTTCACCGCGTACATCGACTCGTTCAGCGAAGCCTTCCTGGACGATGCGGTAGTCGACTACGCCACCGACCGCATGGGCGGCCAGCTGACCATCAAGGCACCGAACGCCAAGGTGCCGATGGTCAACGCCGACAGCCCGGTCAACGAGCGCATCAATTACTACCTGCAAACCGAGATCAACCCGGGGCTGGCCAGCCACGGCGGCCAGGTTTCGCTGATCGACGTGGTGGAAGACGGCATCGCCGTGCTCCAGTTCGGCGGCGGCTGCCAGGGCTGCGGCCAGGCTGACGTGACCTTGAAGGAAGGCATCGAGCGCACCTTGCTCGAGCGTATTCCAGAGCTCAAGGGCGTGCGCGACGTGACCGACCATACGCAGAAAGAAAACGCCTACTACTGATTGTGGCGATACCATCTTGCGATCAGTTTGTAACCTGTAGGAGCGAGCTTGTGGGAGCAAGGCTTGCCCGCGATGCAAACACCTCGGTGTAGCTGATAGACCGAGGCGATGCCTTCGCGGGCAAGCCTTGCTCCCACAGACTCGCTCCCACAGAGGGGCATGGTTTTTCACGCCGCCGAACGCTGGTTGCGCAACGCCACCGGCCCGGCGCGCTCTTCGATGGCCCGCTTCAGTTCGCCGCGAAGCCCCAGCAGGAAACCCGCTTCCACCACCACGAACAACGGCCCGACAATCAGCCCGGTGAGGTCGTCGACGAACGCCGGTTTGCGGCCTTCGTAATAGTGGCCGACGAACTGGATCACCCAGCCCACCACGAACATCCCCAGGCCACTGCTCAACCACACCGCCGTGCTTTGTGCGGCCAGTGTCTGACCCAGCCATACCGCCAGGCCCAGCAGCACCGTCATCAGCACACCCAGGCGCACTTCCAGGCGCAGGTAGAACCAGGCACTGGCCACGGCCACCAGCAATGCCGGAGACATCAGGATCACGCCCAGCGGCCAACCAGGTCGTGACAGCAGCACGGCGACGGCGACGAAAATCAGCGGAATCCCGATGAAATGGCTGGCGATATTGCGCGGATCACGGTGGTACGCCGCATATTGACTGAGATGATCGACGAGGCTTTTCATTGTTGTTCCTCCTGAGGTGATGCCTGCATGATGCCCGGG
The DNA here is from genome assembly GCF_017351395.1 of Pseudomonas sp. FW305-28. Taxonomy (NCBI): domain Bacteria; kingdom Pseudomonadati; phylum Pseudomonadota; class Gammaproteobacteria; order Pseudomonadales; family Pseudomonadaceae; genus Pseudomonas; species Pseudomonas sp. FW305-28. Next base: position 753 of record NZ_JACNDD010000188.1, on the reverse strand, counting down.
TTCCACATGATGTTCTGTCAGCTAGCCGACACTTGTCCTGGAGTCTCCATGAACGCGCATCCCTGGCACTCGCACCTAATGGCCGGTCACTGGTACAGCCATTTGCCTGTTGAGTTACAGAATAGTCTGCTGGGCATGGCGCGGGTGCGCTGCCTGCCAGCGGGGCACCGGTTGTTCCAGCGCGGCGATCCACCCTGTGGGCTGTATGCCGTACTGGAAGGGGCGGTGCGCGTCGGTGCGGTGAACGAACAGGGTAAGGAGGCGTTGCTGAGCGTGGTGGAGGCACCTCACTGGTTCGGTGAAATCTGCCTGTTCGATGGCCAGCCACGAACCCATGATGCGGTTGTGGTGGGTCAATGTACGCTGCTGCACGTGCCCCAGGCGCCGTTGCTGGCCTTCCTGCAAGCGCAACCGGTCTACTGGCGGCATCTGGCATTGTTGATGAGTCACAAACTGCGCCTGACCTTCATCAACCTCGAACACCTGAGCCTGATGCCCGCCCCGGCCCGCGTGGCCCACCGCCTGCTGATGATCGCCGAAGGCTACGGCGAAATCGAACCGGCGCGCCGAGTTCTGCAACTGCCCCAGGAGCAACTGGCATTGATGCTCTCGTTGTCCCGCCAGACCACCAACCAGATCCTCAAGGACCTGCAAGCCCAGGGCATTCTCCACTTGGGCTATGGCGAGATCGAAATCCTCGACATCGAGCGATTGCGGGCGTTGACCACAATCTGAACCTGCCCTGGACCCTGT
>NZ_JACNDD010000187.1:0-11683 GCF_017351395.1 Pseudomonas sp. FW305-28 | reverse complement strand
GGGGTCATCTGGCGGCTTGTATCGGACATGGGAAACTCCACTCGGGTCTTCGCAAAGCGGCTAGTTTCCCGAGGGACCCGGGCGCTGTCATCCCTTTTTTCACTGTGCCCGCCATAGCCAGAATCAATAACGCAATTGTCCGCCCTGGATCCGCACCGCGAGTTGCCGGTCCACCCGCACGTACGTATCGGTACCCGGCAACCAGGCATAGACCGGCTCATCCCCTGCGACGCACGGGTCGAACCCTTCAGCCTTGAGGCGCGTCTTCTGGTACTTGAAGGTGCCGGTGGTGTCCATCTTCACCTTGATGCGCAGGAACAGCGGCACGGCATAGGCGGGCAACTTGCATTGCAAGAATTGCAGCAGCTCGCTGAAGTCCAGGGTCGCCAGGGATTCGGCCGGGGTGATCGCCGCCATGCCGGCACGGCCATTGGTGCCATTGATCTCCACGCCATAAGCCACCGCCTCAGCCACCTGCGGGTGTTGCAGCAAGACGTTTTCGACTTCCGTGGTGGAGACGTTTTCGCCTTTCCAGCGATAGGTGTCGCCGAGGCGATCGACGAACTGCCCATGCCCGAAGCCGATGTTGCGCAGCAGGTCTCCGGTGTTGAAATAGCGGTCGCCGGGCACGAAGACATCCCGGCAGATGGTTTTTTCGGTCAAGGCTTGCTCGGTGTAGCCGTCCAGTGGCGCCTTCTCGTCGATCCGCGCCAACAGCAGGCCCGGTTGGCCCTTGGGCACTTTTTGCATGCGGCCTTGCAGGTTGCGCAACGGCAGGCCGCTGGCATGGTCGTACTGCACCAATTCCCAGCCCATCAGGGAGAACCCGACGGTGTTGTCGAAATTCAGGATGTTGGTGAAACCGATATTGCCATCGCTGGCCGCATACAGCTCGCAGATGTGATCGATGCCGAAACGCGTCTTGAAGGCCGACCAGGCCCCGGGCCGCAGGCCGTTGCCGATCATTTTCTTCGCACCGTGGTGGCGGTCATCGGCAACGACGGGTTGGTCGACCAGGTAGCGGCACAACTCACCGACATACCCCAGTGTGGTCGCCCGGTAACGGCGTACGTCGCTCCAGAACTGGCTGGCGCTGAACTTGCGTCGAATCGCAAACCCTGACGCGCCACAAATCGCCGCCCCCCAACACACGCACAGGCCGGTGGCGTGGTACAGCGGCAAGGTGCAATAGACGACATCGTCTGGCTGCATGTCCAGGGCGATCAGGCCGAAGCTGGTGGAGGTGCGCATCCAGCGACCATGGCGAAACACCCCGGCCTTGGGCAGCCCGGTGGTGCCCGAGGTGTAGAGGTAAAAACACGGATCGTTGCAGAAAACCTCCCGGCTGCACGCCGGGTTATCGTCCGGGTAAGCCTCGCAACCGGCCATCAGGTCGACGAAACCAGACGGCACATCGACGCCATCCTGATCCGCCAGCCACCAGGTCCTGTCGCTCGGCAGTGCGGTGCGCGCTCGCACATCGTTGAACGCCGCGACCCGCTCATCCCCGACCAGCACCGCGATCGGGTTGACCAGGGCCAGGCTGTGCACCAGCGCATCGCCGGTTTGCGAGGTGTTGAGCATGGCACTGACCGCGCCGACCTTGGCCATCGCCAGCACGCTGATCAGCAACTGCGGCCGGTTCTCGACGAATATCGCCACACAGTCGCCCTTGCCGATGCCTTGGGCCAACAGGTAATGGGCGATGCGATTGGCCTGCCCGTTGACCTGTGCATAACTCAACACCGTATCGCCACACAGCAGCGCCGGGCCCTGGGGATTGCGTCGGGTGGCCTGTTCGAAACACCAGCCCAGGCCACAAGGTTGGGTCGGGTCCAGGACATTGGCCAGCTTCCTGCCCTTGACGATCCGGGGAACGGCTCTGGCGATGGCTGGCAGCTTGCGCAGCATCATGCCCCAGGTAATGGCGTCGCTGGGTGTACGACTCATGGTGATCTTCCCCGTTCGACCTCGTGGGTCTCGGTTCTTGTTATCGGGCTGGCGGTGATTTTGGCTCGAAAGTACGCTGGCGGTCGCGGCGCTGTACATGCGGTTTTTGCAATGTTTTGTATCTGCTGCCCGAGGCAGGCGAAGCGTGAGCGCCGGAAAACGATTTGGTTCCAAATATCGTTGCCCGACCACGCAAAATGCAGGATGCACGATGGCCGTTCATGCAAGATGCACGAAAGCGAAAATAGAGCAAAAACATAACACGTTGTTTTTAAAGTACTTTTTTAAATGCTAAATGCTGGCACAGACAGTGCAACCACCCCTCCACGGTTTGCCACACCATGGAGCAGTCAACTATGAACATGATTCAAGAAAAGTTTGCATCCCTGTTTTCCAACTACGAAGTGACCACCCAGCCCCGCCCGGATGGCGGCATTCTGCTGACCTTGCGCAATAGCGACGGCAAGCTGTTCAAACGCACGATTTCCTACGCTCAATTGCACGCGGGGGATCAGTTGTCCTGGGCGATCAGCGCGATCCGTCGCGACTTGGCCGAACAAGCCAGCGAGTTGCCCCAGATCACGCTGCTGCAGAGTCAGCATCGGTTTGCGCTGCCGACTTACCATAGCGCTTGAGTCTGCCGGAAACTCGCGTCGCTGTTGACTGGGAAAACGGCGCTTCTTTCAGAAATGGGAAGCGCCGTTTTTTTGCGTCTTGAAAAAGCCCGCCGTGTTCCGGGCGATGGGCTGGCATCTCCGTTCGACGGTAACGGCCGCTCACTTTTGAACGCAGGTCAGTCTTCCAGGCGAGGAAACCGGCGAGCGATATCATCGCCGGTGAACTCAGCAGCCACCCCCCGGGAATCACCAGACAAACGGATCGAAACAAAATGCGGCCGTTCCCCCTTGTCAAACCAATGCGGCGTACCGGCAGGCACCGTTATCAAATCGTTCCTTTCACACAGCACCGCATAGACGTAATCGCCAAGGTGCAGGTTAAACAACCCTCGACCACTGACAAAAAACTGTACCTCGTCCTGGCCATGGCGATATTCATCAAGCCACTCGGCCTGCGGCTCGACCTGTTCCGTGTGATCGCTGCTAACACTGACCACATCGACCGCAACGTAACCGCGCTCAGTCATCAACGCATCGATCTGACCCTGGTAAGCCGCGATGATGTCCTCCTCACTGGCCCCCGGCTGAATTTTCGCCGCCGCTTCCCAGCGATCGAAGCGAACACCTTGTTCCGCCAGGGTCGCGGCAATGTCCTCGAAATGGGTCAACACCTTGTTCGGAATGTCAGGGCTCGAGACGTGATAAACGGACAGGCTGCTCATGACAATGGCTCCAGCAAATTAATGGTTCGAAGGCTCATGGCCGGTCCTCTTGCATGCGTGTCGCAATGATAACGGCTGCCGCGAAGGCGGCGAGGCTGGCGAGGCTGAACGTCCAACTGGCGCCCAGGGCGTTCCAACTGTAGCCGGAGTACAACGCGCCCAAGGCCCCGCCCGTACCGGCCAGCGCGGCATACAGCGCCTGCCCCTGGCCTTGCTGGCGAGGACCGAAGCTGCGTTGCACGAAATGGATAGCCGCGGCGTGAAAGCTGCCGAAGGTCGCCGCATGCAGCACCTGGGCGAACAACAACACCCAGAGGAACTCGGCCAGCGAGCCCAGCAACAGCCAGCGCAACGCCGCCAGCAGGAAACTCGCCAGCAGTACCCGGCGCACGGAAAACCGCGCCAGGATCCGGCTCATCAGCAGGAAGACCAACACTTCCGCCACCACACCGACCGCCCAGAGCAGCCCGATCAAGCCACGACTGTAGCCCAGGCGTTCGAGGTGCAGCGTCAGGAAGGTGTAATACGGCCCGTGGCTCACCTGCATCAAGCCCACGCAGGTGTAGAACGCCAGCACGCCAGGGTTGCGCAGTTGCCGCAGGAAGCCCTCCCCCGCGACTCGCGCCCCCTGCAAGGGCTGGGCGTTGGGCACCCAGAAGCTGGCAAGGACGATGCCGGCCATGATCAACACCAGCGCCACCGGGTAGATGTCCAGGCTCAGCCATTCGAACAAGCGGCCGAGCACGACCACGGTGATGATGAAACCGATGGAGCCCCACAAGCGGATCTGGCTGTAGCGCGAGGCCTGCCCGCTCAAGTGGGCCAGGGTGATGACTTCGAACTGCGGCAACACCGCATGCCAGAAGAACGCATGCAGCGCCATGACCATCGCCAGCCAGGCATAGCTTTTATCGATGAAGATCAGCGAGAAGGTCAGCAGCGTGCAGATCGCGCCGAACCGCACGATCGCCAGGCGTCGGCCGGTGTAATCCCCCAGCCAGCCCCAGATGTTCGGCGCCACGCAGCGCATCAACATCGGGATCGCCACCAGCTCACCGATGCGCGCCGCGTTGAAGCCCAAGTGATCGAAATACAGTGCCAGGAACGGCGCCGTCGAACCGAGCAGGGCGAAATAGAACAGATAGAAGCTGGAGAGCCGCCAGTACGGCAGTGCCGCCATGGTCGTCAGGCCACGGCGGCTGGCAGGCCGGCCATCAAAGTTGCCCCAGCACCGGGGTGCTGACGCGGACGTCGGCGTTCTGGCCGCGATGACGCAGCAAGTGATCCATCAGCACGATGGCCATCATCGCCTCGGCGATGGGCGTGGCCCGGATGCCGACGCACGGGTCATGACGGCCCTTGGTGATCACATCGACAGGGTTGCCATGGATGTCGATCGAGCGGCCCGGCGTGGTGATGCTGGACGTCGGTTTCAAGGCCAGGTGCGCCACGATCGGCTGACCCGAGGAAATGCCGCCGAGGATACCGCCGGCATTGTTGCTGAGGAAACCATCCGGGGTCAGTTCGTCACGGTGCTCGGTGCCCCGCTGGGCGACACAGGCGAAACCGGCGCCGATCTCCACGCCTTTCACCGCGTTGATGCTCATCAGCGCGTGGGCCAGCTCGGCGTCGAGGCGGTCGAAGATCGGCTCGCCCAGGCCCGGCATCACCCCTTCGGCCACAACGGTGATCTTCGCGCCGACCGAATCCTGATCCCGGCGCAGTTGGTCCATGTAGGCCTCGAGCTCCGGCACCTTGTCCGGGTCGGGGCAGAAGAAAGCGTTCTGCTCTACCGAATCCCAGGTCTTGAACGGGATTTCGATGGGGCCCAACTGGCTCATGTAGCCACGGATGACGATGCCCTGGCTGGCCAGGTACTTCTTGGCGATCGCCCCGGCCGCCACGCGCATGGCGGTTTCCCGGGCCGAGCTGCGGCCGCCGCCGCGGTAGTCGCGCTCGCCGTATTTGTGGTGGTAGGTGTAGTCGGCGTGGGCTGGGCGGAACAGGTCCTTGATGGCCGAGTAGTCCTTGGACTTCTGGTCGGTGTTGCGGATCAGCAGGCCGATGGCGCAGCCGGTGGTGCGCCCTTCGAACACCCCGGAGAGGATTTCGACTTCATCGGCTTCCTGGCGCTGGGTGGTATGGCGGCTGGTACCGGGTTTGCGGCGGTCCAGGTCACGCTGCAGGTCGTCCAGGGAAATCTCCAGCCCCGGCGGGCAGCCGTCGACAATGGCGACCAACGCCGGGCCATGGCTTTCGCCCGCGGTGGTGACAGTGAACAGCTTGCCGTAGGTATTGCCGGACATGCAGGGTGCTCCGTGAAAAACGCTGAGAGACTCAACCTTGGATTCGTAGTGGGCGCCAGTATACGCAGGCTCCCCGCGTAGTTCATCCTCGAACCTTATCGGCGGCCACCAGTCCAACCGGCACCTTCGCAACTAATGGCGTGATGATGTTAAAGCTGCTTGCCCTAAGCCTTACCTTGTTTACCGGCCTGTTTTCCTGCCTGGCCCAGGCCACGGTGCTACAACGCCCCATCAGCCTCGACACCGGCAGCGGTGAGCTTTTCGGCTCGTTGTTGCTGCCCAAGTCCGACACGCCGGTGCCGGTTGTCCTGATCATTTCCGGGTCCGGTCCTACGGATCGCGACGGCAACAACCCCGAGGGCGGGCGCAACGACAGCCTCAAGCGCCTGGCCTGGGTGCTGGCCAGGCACAACATCGCCAGCGTGCGCTATGACAAACGTGGTGTGGCCGCCAGCCTCGCGGCGACCCCGGACGAGCGCAACCTGAGCGTCGAGGCCTATGTGGCCGATGCCGTGGCCTGGAGCCACAAGCTCGCCGCCGATCCACGCCTGGGCCCGTTGATTTTGCTGGGCCACAGTGAAGGCGCGTTGATCGCCAGCCTCGCCGCGCCCCAGGCCAACGCGGCAGCGGTGATTTCGCTGTCCGGCAGTGCCCGGCCGATCGACCAGGTATTGCGCCAACAACTGAGCAACCGCCTGCCGCCGCCGTTGATGCTGCGCAGCAATGAGCTGCTCGACAGCCTCAAGGCCGGTCGGCTCGACAGCAACGTGCCGGCGCAACTGCAGGTCATTTTCCGCCCCAGCGTACAACCCTACCTGATCTCGCTGTTCCGCCAGGACCCGGCCCGGGCCTTCGCCGCGTTGCAGATGCCAGCCTTGATCATTCAGGGCAGCAACGATATCCAGGTCGGTGCCGATGATGCCCGGCAGTTGAAAGCCGCCAAGCCCGACGCTGAACTGGCGCTGATCGAGGGCATGAACCACGTGATGCGCATCGTGCCCAACGACGTGAAACGGCAACTGGCCTCCTACAAGGACCCCAACCTGCCCTTGGCGGCCGAACTGGGTACGCGGATTTTGCGTTTTATTGACTCGTTAGCCGCGCGTTAGGCGGTTTTAGTCGATTTAGCTTCAGTACTGGCAAAAACAGCCGATAACCCGGTGTCGGATAGCGCAATGGCTACCGACCCGCCGGCCTGGACAGGATTTTGCCGTTATGACTGAAACTCAAGCTTCCCCCGACACCGCTGCCGAAGCCCCCGCCTCGTCTGCGGTGGAGCTGCCGTGGGCCGACGTGCATACCGAGCATCACAAAATGCTCCGCCTGGCGCCGCTCAAGACCGACCGCGCCACCGGTGTGCGGCCGCTGCGGTTTGTCGAGTTCAGCTATGTCGAGCGCCACAGCAAGGAACGCAGCCTGCTGCGCATGAGCATCCAGCTGCCGAACCAGCGGGTGCGCAAGGAACAGAATCACCTGGATGTCTGGGCCGACCACGTCGAAAAACGCCTGTTCTTTTCGCCGGAAAACCTGCAGATCGAGCCGTTGAATCGTGGCATCGGCCGTTTCCTCGCGGCCCAAGGGATTACCTGGGCCAAGAAACGCTGGTCGGCCTACCGGGTCGAGGGCTCCGACCTGGATAACAAGGACGCCCTGAACGAAGACACTCGCCTGCGCCGCGACCGCTTTCTCAAGGCCCAGGGTTTCGAGGTGGCCTACGCCGACGCCCAGCACCTCAAGGGCAGCATCAAGCCGGCCCAGGTTGGCGATTTGGTCGGGGACTGGAACACCGAGAAGCTGCAGTTCGTGACCATCCTCGAAGCCGCGCAAATGCTGCAACAAGCCGAGCAGAACCTGGCGGAACAGGAAGTCAAACTCAAGCAGCAGGAAGAAAAGGTCACCAAGTTCAAGCGCGAAGACGCCGGCCTGCGCTTCACCATCACCTGCCTGGTGGCCTTTGCCATGTTCCAGGCGGGGTTGCTGATCTGGATTGCGACGCGCCATTGAACTCAATAGCGCATGAGTAACCCTGTGGGAGCGAGCTCGCTCGCGATAGCGATGGATCAGTCAACTGCAATGTGGCTGATCCGACACCATCGCGAGCAAGCTCGCTCCCACAGGGGTGTATCCGGATGGATAAGAGGGATCAAACCCGCGAAGCGAACAACCCCTGGTGCTGGCGGCACTGCTCGGCGCTGAGCATGAACACGCCATGGCCGCCGCGCTCGAAGTCGAGCCAGGCGAAATCGACTTCCGGGTACAGCGCCTCGACGTGCACCTGGCTGTTGCCGACCTCGACAATCAACAATCCCTTCTCGGTCAGATGATCGGCCGCCTCGGCCAGCATCCGGCGAACCAGGTTCAAGCCATCATCGCCACAGGCCAGGCCCAGCTCTGGTTCGTGCTGGTATTCCTGCGGCATGTCAGCGAAGTCTTCTGCATCGACGTAGGGCGGGTTCGACACGATCAGGTCGAAACGCTGCCCCGGCAAACCGTCGAAACCATCGCCCTGGACGGTGAACACGCGCTCATCGACGCCATGGCGCTCGATGTTCTGGTTGGCCACTTCCAGTGCTTCGAACGACAGGTCGGCCAGCACCACCTCGGCCTCCGGGAATTCATAGGCGCAGGCAATGCCGATACAGCCGGAACCGGTGCACAGGTCGAGAATCCGTGCCGGCGCCTGGCCCAGCCAAGGCTCAAAACGCTTTTCGATCAGCTCACCGATGGGCGAGCGTGGAATGAGCACACGTTCATCGACGATGAACGACATTCCGCAGAACCAGGCCTCACCCAACAGGTAAGCCGCCGGGATGCGCTCGGCAATACGCCGACGCAGCAGACGTTGCACATGGACCAACTCTTCGTCTTCAAGACGGCAGTCCAGGTAGCTATCGGCAATTTCCCACGGCAGGTGCAACGCGCCCAACACCAGTTGCCGGGCTTCGTCCCACGCATTGTCGGTGCCATGGCCGAAAAACAGATCCTCCCCATGGAAACGGCTGACGGCCCAACGGATATGGTCGCGCAGGGTACGGAGACGGGAAGTGATCACGGCGGCAAACTCCAGAAAAATCGACGGGCGAGTCTACCAGCCAAACGCGGCCCCACCCAAACGCGCCTTGTTGACGAACGAAAAGCGCCGGACCAATCGTAGGATTTATCCGTTTTTTGCACCATCTATTGAACAGGACGAGCATCTTGACAAGGCTGTAGGCCAGCAACGGCGGCCCTTGCGATGGAAGCGATTCACAGAACCGCTCAGCCAGAGGAGAATGTCGCAAAAGCCCCACTCGAAGGAGCCCCAGAATGTCCGTTCCAAAAACGATGTTTCAACTCAGCGGCCGTGGTTATGCAGCGGCCAATCTGAGTCAAGCGACCTTGATCATCATCGATGCCCAGAAGGAATACCTCGCAGGGCCCCTGGCCCTGAGCGGCATGGATGCAGCCGTCGCGAACATCAAGCAACTGCTCGGCGCGGCCCGTGCAGCCGGTCGCCCGATCGTGCATGTGCGCCACCTGGGCACCCATGGCGGGCTGTTCGATCCACAAGGCGAACGCGGGGAATTCATTTCCGGCCTCGAACCCCAGGGCGACGAAACCGTGGTCGAAAAGTTGCTACCCAGCGCCTTCCACGGCACCGAACTGAAAAAGCGCCTGGAAGATTTCGGCCCCCTGGACCTGATCGTGTGTGGGTTCATGAGCCACTCCAGTGTCAGCACCACCGTGCGCGCTGCCAAGAACCTGGGCTTTCGCTGCACCCTGGTGGAAGACGCCTGCGCCACCCGCGACCTGCCTTACAAGGGCGGCGTCCTCAGCGCCGAACACGTGCAGCAGACCGAAATGGCGATCATGGCCGACAACTTCGCCACCCTGGCCTTGACCCGCGACTTCACCTGATGCGCCTCGATGAGCGGCCCGTCCTGCCGCTCATCCGCAAAAGCCTCTCATTTGCCGCAATTGCCCTACCTTCAGGAACAACCCGAATATCTTCCGGTCGAAGGGCCGATACCCATTGAGGAAGGTCGGAATGAAGTTATCCGATGGTTTTGACGCACGTCGCTTGCGGCCCAAGGGCCCGAGCAACTGGCGTTTTCGTTTTGGCGCGGCGATCGCTGCGCTCCTGGCAACACTCGGTGTCCTGCTGGCCATGGCCGGTGCGGCCAGCCTGCTGGGCCGTCCACCCGCACTGGGCGAGTTGAATGCCACCCCGCTGGGTTCGGCGATCATCCTGGCAGCCGGTCTTGTCGTACTGCTATTGGGCGTCTGGCTCTGGCGCCGCTGCCGCCGTCGCGCCCGCCAATCCCTGGAGCTGGCCATGGCTCCACACCTGATGAAAAAGCACGACTGATCCGCCACCCGACGTTTTGTCGCGCCTGATCCCGCCAGAGTTGGGTAAACTGGTCGGCTTCGCGGAGGCTGACATGCAAGACGACGACTTTTCCCTGTTCAAAAGTGCGATCCAGGGCGTAAAACCGATCAAGCACGACCGTGCCGAGACCGGCAAGCCCAAGGCCGATCGCGCGCAAATCGCCAAGCTGCGCCAGGCCGCCACCGTGCGCACCGACGCCACGACTGTGGACGGACTGTCCGATCAGTTCGTGATCGACGTCGGGCCGGAAGACGAGTTGATGTGGGCGCGCGACGGTGTCCAGGAAAGCCAGATGCGCAAGCTGAAGGTCGGCCAGATCCCCTTCGAAGGCAGCCTCGACCTGCACGGCATGAGCGTCGAAAAGGCCCGGGAAACCCTTTGGGCGTTCCTGGCCGAAGCCACTAAATTCGAAATCCGCTGCGTGCGCGTCACCCATGGCAAAGCCGTACGCCTGGATGGCAAGCGACCGATGATCAAGAGCCACGTCAACACCTGGTTGCGCCAGCACCCGCAAGTGCTGGGCTTCACCTCCTGCCAGGCGAAACACGGTGGCGCCGGGGCGGTCTACGTGATGCTCAAGCGCACCATGATGGAAGGCCGCGACGAATAGCCTTCGCTTGCCGAGCTTGCAGCGCCGTGTCCGCCACCGTACCCTTGCCCTTTGCGAAAAATCCCACAGGTAGCTTCATGTCTCTGGAACAGAATTACACCGCGATTCTCGGCCAACTGGGCGAGGACGTTTCCCGCGAGGGCCTGCTCGATACGCCCAAGCGCGCTGCCAAGGCCATGCAGTACCTCTGCCGCGGTTATGAACAAACGCTGGAAGAAGTCACCAACGGTGCCTTGTTCAGCTCCGATAACAGCGAGATGGTGCTGGTCAAGGACATCGAGTTGTACTCGTTGTGCGAACACCACCTGCTGCCTTTCATCGGCAAGGCCCACGTGGCCTACATCCCGAGCGGCAAGGTGCTGGGGTTGTCGAAAGTCGCGCGCATCGTCGACATGTATGCGCGGCGCCTGCAGATCCAGGAAAACCTCAGCCGCCAGATCGCCGACGCGGTCCAGCAAGTGACCGGTGCCCTGGGTGTGGCGGTGGTGATCGAGGCCAAGCACATGTGCATGATGATGCGCGGTGTGGAAAAGCAGAACTCTTCGATGATCACTTCGGTGATGCTCGGCGAGTTCCGGGAAAACGCCGCCACTCGCAGCGAATTCCTCAGCCTCATCAAGTAACCCGTCGCAAGAAGAAAACCGGCATTGATCGCCGGTTTTTTTTCGCCGGTGAAAAATCAGGTAAGCTGCGCGCCCTCTTCTTCCCCGCCGCGAGGCTGAATACCGTGATCGTCAAAGCGCTTCGAGTTGGCCTGGGCCAGCTCATCATCCTCATCGACTTCATCACCCGCCCCGGCAAGAAACAACGCCCGGCCGAGGCCCAGGCGCAGGTCGACCAGGCCGCCCGCAGCCTGACGCTGTATCAATTCCACGCCTGCCCGTTCTGCGTGAAGACCCGCCGCACCTTGCGCCGCCTCAATGTGCCGGTGGCCCTGCGCGATGCGAAAAACAACGCGCAGGATCGCCAGGCACTGCTGGAACAAGGCGGCAAGATCAAAGTGCCGTGCCTGCGTATTGAAGAAAATGGCGAGAGCACCTGGATGTATGACTCCAAGGTGATCATTGAGTATCTGGATAAGCGGTTCTCTGCAGCCTGAGCATTTTCTA
>NZ_JACNDD010000186.1:0-11892 GCF_017351395.1 Pseudomonas sp. FW305-28 | reverse complement strand
GTTGTGGGCCGAGGTCCTCGGCGTGCCGCGAGTCGGTCGGCAGGACAACTTCTTCGCCCTCGGCGGGCATTCGTTACTGGCGGTGCAGATGGTCGAGCAGTTGCGGGCCGAAGGCTGGCAGTTGGACGTGGGGACCTTGTTCAGCGCGGCGAACCTGCTCAATCTCGCATTGCTGCTGGAGAACCCGCTGGGTCCGGCCAAATCACAGGCACTGCCTGAGGCATCCGCCATCGCGCCGGACTGCAAACGCATCACCCCGGCCATGCTGCCGTTGCTCAACCTGCCACAGTCTCAGGTCGACCTGATCGTGACGGCGGTGGAAGGCGGCGCCGCCAACGTGCAGGACATCTACCCCCTGGCGCCCCTGCAGGAAGGCTTGCTGTTCCAGCACCTGCTGCAACCGACCGACGACGCCTACCTGTTACGCGCGACGCTGGCCTTCGACAGCCGCCCACTGCTGGACGCCTTCATCGCCGCCTTCGATCAGGTGATCGCCCGCCATGACATCCTGCGCAGCGCCGTGCTCTGGGAAGGCCTGGACGAGCCGGTGCAAGTGGTCTGGCGCGAGGCGCCCCTGCCGGTGGTCTGGCTGGCGGCATGCGACGCCTTCGCCGAACAGCCCCTGGACATCCGCCGCGCGCCCCTGGCCCAGGCCTACGTGCGCTTCGACATGCCCAGCGGCCAATGGCAGTTGCAGTTGGTCCACCACCACCTGGCCATCGACCACGCCACCCTGGCGCTGTTGTTCGGCGAAGTCCGCACCTTGATGCAAGATCCGGAGCATCCGCTGCCTCCGACCGTGGCGTTTCGCCGGTTCGTCGCCCAGGCCCGCGAGCACCGGCGCCAGGCCAGCGCCGAGGCCTATTTCCAGCGGCTGCTCGGCACGCTCGACGAACCGACCCTGCCCTACGCGCTGCACGACATCCAGGGTTCCGGCCGCGACAACCGTGAGGCCCAGCGCTCACTCGACCCCGCCCTGGCCCGCCGCCTGCGGCAACTGGCCAAGACCCAGGCGGTGGGCGTCGCGAGCCTGTTCCACTTGGCCTGGGCCATGGTGGTGGGCAAGGCCAGCGGCCGCGACGACGTGGTCTTCGGCACGGTGCTGTTCGGCCGCTTCAGTGCCGGCCAGCAGGTGGAGCAGGCCCTGGGGCTGTTCATCAATACCCTGCCCCTGCGCATCGACCTCGACATGCCTCTGTATAGCGCCTTGCGCCAGACCCATGGACGACTGACCGAACTGCTCGCCCATGAACACGCGCCGCTGGCCCTGGCCCAACGTTGCACGGCGCTGCCCACCCAGACAGCGTTGTTCTCAGCGCTGCTGAACTTTCGCCACAGCCAGGCACAACGCTCGGCCCGCCCAGAGTTCGACCTGCCCGGGGTGCGCCTGCTGGGCAGCGAGGAGCGCAGCAACTACCCGTTCTGCCTGTCCATCGATGACCTCGGCGAAGGCTTTGCCCTGACCGGACAGGTCCATCGTTCAGTCTGCGTCGACGCGGTCCTTGCGCAAATGATTCGGGCCCTGGAGGTGGTTGCACAGGCCCTGGAAACCGCACCGGCCACCCGTGCCTGTGCCTTGGACATCCTACCTCGTGAGCAACGCCAGCAACTGCTGGAAGGGTTCAACGCCACACGGCAGGCGCATCCACGGGACACCCTGCTGCACCAGCCCTTCGAGCGGCGGGCGGCATTGCATCCCGACGCCGTGGCGGCGCAGTTCGAAACGCCCGCGGGAGCCCAGCTCAGCTACGCCCAGCTCAATCAGCAGGCGAACCAGTTGGCCCACGCCCTGCTGACGGCCGGGGTGCGCCCCGATGACCGGGTAGCGATCAGCCTGCAACGTGGTCCAGACCTGTTGGTCGCCCTGCTCGCCACCTTGAAGGCCGGCGCGGCCTACGTACCGCTGGACCCCAACTACCCGCCGGCGCGTCTTGCGCACATGCTCGAAGACTGCGCGCCCCGGCTGGTCCTGAGCAGCCAGGCCGTGGCCAGTGGGTTACCGGCCACGGCGGTCGAATGCTGGCGCCTGGATGCCGCGCAGTTGCGGGACCGGTTGGCGACCCTGCCCACGGAAAACCCCAGGGTTGCGGACCTGGGCCCAGCGCACCTGGCCTACGTCATCTACACCTCGGGCTCCACCGGCCTACCCAAGGGCGTGATGATCGAGCACCGCAACGCCTGCAACTTGCTGCATTGGGCGCTACGCAGCTTCGACGCCGAGGAATGGCGCCGCAGCCTGTTCGCCACGTCGATCAACTTCGACCTGGCGGTCTTCGAATGCTTCGTCCCTCTCGCCGCCGGCGCGACCCTGCACCTGGTGGAGAACGCCCTGGCGTTGGTGGCCCGCCCCTGCCCGGTGTCGCTGATCAACAGCGTACCCTCGGCGGTGGAAGAACTGCTCAGGGTCGGCGCCGTCCCGGACAGCACCCGGGTGGTCAACCTGGCGGGCGAACCGCTCAAGCCGCGACTGGTGGAACAATTGTTCGCCCACAGCACGACGCAACGGGTCTGCAATCTCTATGGGCCAACGGAAACCACCACCTATTCCACCTGGCTGTCGATGGACCGTGCCGGGGGCTACCGGCCCGGCATCGGCCGGCCCCTGGACAACACCCGTGTGTACCTGCTCGACCGTCATCGCCAGCCGGTGCCGTTGGGCGTGGCCGGTGAGATCTACATCGGCGGCGCAGGCGTGGCGCGGGGTTATCTCAATCGTGCCGAGCTGACCCAAGAACGCTTTTTGTCCGACCCCTTCGTCGACGATCCCCAGGCGCGCATGTACCGCACCGGTGACCTGGGGCGCTGGCGAGCCGATGGTTCGCTGGATTACCTGGGACGCAACGACTTCCAGGTCAAGGTACGCGGGTTCCGCATCGAACTCGGGGAGATCGAAACGCAGTTGCTGGGCATGCCGGCGGTGCGCGAAGCGGTGGTGCTGGCGCAGCCTGGCCCTGCCGGTGATCCGCGGTTGGTGGCCTATCTGATAGCGCAGGTCTCGACCACGCCCGTTCCGGACCTGGCTGAAGTACGCGCCTATCTGGAAAGTCGCTTGCCGGACTATATGCTGCCCAGCGCCTGCGTCGCCCTGCAGGAGTTGCCACTGACGCCCAACGGCAAACTTGATCGCCAGGCCCTGCCGCTGCCCGAGGCACAGGCCAGCAGTGCCGCCAGGCAGGCGCCGCAAGGGGACACCGAACGGCGGCTGGCGGCCATCTGGACCCAGGTGCTGGGCGTCTCGGAAATCAGCCGTGACGACGACTTCTTCAGCCTTGGTGGGCATTCGTTGCTGGCGGTGCAATTACTCGAACAGTTGCGTCGCAATGGCTGGGACCTGGACATACGCAGCGTGTTCGAACGCTCGACACTGGCCGCCCAGGCCCTGCGCCTGGAAAACCTGGCCAGCGTTCCGGCGCCGGCACCAAGCGTAAGCGCCATCCCGACCCCGTGCGCCCGCATCAGCCCGCAGATGCTGGATCTGGTGACCCTTCCCCAGGCACAGATCGACCTGATCGCGGCGCGAGTGCCCGGCGGCGCCGGCAATATCCAGGACATTTATCCATTGGGCCCCTTGCAGGAGGGCATGCTCTATCACCACCGCGCCCAGCGCGAGGGCGATCGATATGTGCTGCGCAGCCTGCTGGCCTTTACCGACGAGGCGCGCCTGCAACGTTTCTGCGCGGCGCTGGGCCAGGTCATCGGCCGGCACGACGCGCTGCGCACCCTGGTGCTCTGGGAGGACCTGGAGGAACCTGTGCAGGTGGTGCTGCGGCAGGTCGCGTTCACGCCTCGGCGCCTGGCGCTGGAGGATGACGATATCGCGGCGCGGCTACAGGCCAGTGCCGACCCGCGCCACTACCGCCTCGACCTGCGACAGGCCCCGCTGATCGAGGCCCGGGTGGCCTTTGACCCGGCGCAGGAACGCTGGCTGTTGCTGCTGTTGCATCACCACGTGGTGGTCGATCACACCTCCCTGGAATTGATGATCGAAGAGATCGCCCTGATCGAGAGCGGACGCCCGGCGGACCTGCCGCCGCCCACCAGCACCCGAGCCTTGGTGGCCCAGGCCCGGCGACCAGAAGCGGTGGCCGCCGCCCGCGCTTTTTTCAGCGAGCAGTTGGGCGATCTGGATGAACCCACCCTGCCCTTCGACCTTGACCTGCAAACCGATCCCCGCTGGCAGGCCCTGGAACACCAGCAGCCGCTGGCGCCGGAGCTGGCGCGCAGCCTGCGTCGCCAGGCCGAAGCCCACGGGGTGAGCCCGGCGAGTGTCTGCCACCTGGCCTGGGCCCTGGTGCTGGGGCGCCTGAGTGGGCGCGACGATGTGGTCTTTGGCACGGTACTGTTCGGCCGCCTGCAGGCCGGCGCCCACGCCGACCGGACCTTGGGCCTGTTCATCAACACCCTTCCACTGCGGGTACGCCTGGACGGCGGCGTCCACGCCATCCTGCGGCAGGTCCAGGACACCCTCAACGGTCTGCTCTGCCACGAGCAGACCCCGCTGGCCCTGGCCCAGCGTTGCAGCGCGGTAGCGCCGGGGACGGCGTTGTTCAGCGCCTTGTTCAATTACCGCTACAGCCATGCCGGCCAGGCCAATGTGCACCAGGCCATGCCCGGCATGACCCTGCTGCACAGCGAGGAGCGAACCCATTACCCCTTCAACCTGGCGGTGGACGATCTGGGCGAAGGTTTCCAGCTGACCGCCCAGACCCACCCCGACCATGCGCCGGAACGGCTGCTGGGCTTCATGCTGACGGCCCTGCACGCCCTGGTGGAAGCGCTGGAACAGACCGACGATGGGCACATCCAGTCATTGGACGTATTACCCACCGCCGAGCAGGCACGGTTGAATCGCCTCAACCCAGTGCTGTCCGTGTCAGCGCCCGACGGCACCCTGCACGGGCGCTTCGCCGAGCAGGCCGCCCGCCGCCCCGACGCCCTTGCGCTGATCGACGAGCATCGCCAACTGAGCTTTCGACAGCTCGACGAACAGGCCAACCGCCTGGCCCATCACCTGCTGGACCAGGGCGTACGGCCCGGGCAACGGGTCGCGGTATGCCTGGACCGCGAAGCGCACCTGGCGATCGCCTTGCTGGCGGTGTGGAAAGCCGGCTGCGCCTATGTGCCGCTGGACCCTGATTATCCGGCTCCGCGGCTGGCCTTCATGCTGCAAGACAGCGCTCCGGCGGCGCTGCTCACCCAGGAGCGAGTGCGCGAGGGGCTGCCGACATTCGACGCCGGGCCGCTGATCTGCCTGGATGCCGTTGGTGCTGCCTGGCAGCAGGCCGCAACCGACGATCCGGACATCGGCACCCAGCCCAGCGACCTCGCCTATCTGATCTATACCTCAGGCTCCACCGGCCAGCCCAAGGGCGTCATGGTCGAGCACCGCTCGGTGCTCAACCTCTGGGCCGGGTTGCACCAGCGTCTGGCTGACCTGCCGGCCGGTACGCGCTGCTCGCTCAACGCCTCGGTGGCCTTCGACGCCTCGGTCCAGCAGTTGTGTCAGTGGCTGAGCGGCCACTGCCTGGTGTTGATTCCAAAACGCGTGCGCCTGGACGCGGCGGCCCTGCTCGATTACCTGCAGAGCCAGCAGGTAACCCTATTCGACTGCACCCCGACCCAGTTGCAGGCGCTACTCAAGCATCGCCAGACGCTGGCCCTGCCCCAGCCGTTGCCCCGCCGCCTGCTGCTCGGCGGCGAGGCCGTCCCCGCAGAGCTCTGGCAGCAACTGGCCGGCGAACCCGGCGTGCGGGTGCTGAACGTCTACGGCCCGACCGAATGCACGGTCGACACCACCAGCGCCTGGCTGGATCAGCATCCGCTGCCCAGCCTTGGCCAGCCCCTGCCCAATACTCAGGTGCACGTGCTCGATCATCATGATCGGCGCGCACCGCTGGGGGTGGTGGGTGAAATCCACATTGGCGGCCAAGGCCTGGCCCGTGGCTACTGGCAGCGCGAGGCGCTAACCCGGGAGCGGTTCATCGCCGACCCGTTCTCGCTCCAGCCCGGCACGCGGCTGTACCGCACCGGCGACCTCGGTCGCTGGGAGCTTGATGGCAGCCTCAGCTACCTTGGCCGCACCGACTTCCAGGTGAAGATCCATGGGCACCGCATCGAGCTGGGGGAAATCGAAAGCCATCTGTTGGCGCTGCCCGGTGTTCGGCAAGCGGTGGTGGTCGGTCGTCCCGATCGCCATGGGGTGGCCCGACTGATCGCGTACCTGTTGGGCGACGCGCCACCGACGCCGGCACAGGCGCGGACGGCCCTGGGCGAACGCTTGCCCGAGTCGATGCTGCCCAGCGCCTATGTGCGCCTGGATAGCCTGCCGTTGACTGCCAACGGCAAGCTCGACCGCAATGCCCTGCCCGAACCCGACGCCCAGGCGTACGTGCAAACCCGTTACGAAGCCCCCCAAGGCGACATCGAAATAGCCCTGGCGGCCATCTGGTGCGAGCTGCTGAACGTCGAGCGGGTCAGCCGGCACGACAATTTCTTCGCCCTCGGCGGCCACTCGCTGATTGCCATGGGGCTGGTGGAGCGCATGCGCCAGCACCACCTGCGGGTCGACATCAGCCAATTGTTCACCGCACCGACCCTTGCCGGTCTGGCCGCGGCCACTACTCCATTGAAGGAACTGCTCCTGTGACTGCGGATCAATTGCTGGCTCTGCTCAAACACCGCGGCGTGACCCTGTCGTTGCGCGGCGACCAACTCTCGGTGGTGGCCGACGATGAAGTGCTGGCCGACCAGGAGTTGATCGCCCTCCTGCGCAGCCACAAGCCGGCGCTGATCGAAGCCCTGCGCCAGCCCGCGGCGCAGCCCGCCGGCACCAGCGGACTGCCGGCGGGTACCACCGCCATCACCCCGGCGCTGCTCGAGCTCTGCCAGCTCGACGCGGCTCAGATCGAGGGCATCGTCGCCAGCGTTCCGGGCGGTGCCGCCAATATCCAGGACATCTACCCGCTGGTGCCCCTGCAGGCCGGCATCCTCTTCCACCACCTGCTCCAGGAGCGCGGCGATACCTACCTGCTGCACGTGCTACTGGCCTTCGATGACGAACCGCGCCTGCGCCGCTTCATGGACGCTCTCAACCAGGCCATCGCCCGCCACGACATCCTGCGCACCGCGCTGGCCTGGGAAGGTCTCGACGCGCCGGTCCAGGTGGTGTGGCGTCAGGCCCCGCTGACGCTGGAACTGTTCAGCCCGCCCGCGGGCGACGTGGCCACCGCGCTGCGCGCCTGGACCGATCCCAGGGAGCATCGGCTGGATCTGCGCCAGGCACCCCTGATGCGCGCGGTGGCCGCAGCGGATCCGGCAAACGGTCGCTGGCTGCTGCAACTGCTGCACCACCATGCGGTGATGGACCATACATCGCTGGAGCGGCTGGTGAGCGAGGTCGCGGCGATCCAGCAGGGCCGCCTGGCCGACTTGCAACCGCCACGCCCGTTCCGTGATTTCGTGGTGCGCGCCCGCCAGGGCCTGAGCGAAGCGCAGCACGCGGCATTCTTCACCGAGCTGCTTGGCGATATCGACGAGCCCACCGCGCCCTGCGGGCTGCTCGATGTGCGCGGCGACGGCAGCCAGGTGCAGACCCTGGAAGCGCCGCTGGCGCTGGATCTGAGCCGGCGCATCCGCGAACTGTCGCGCCGCCTGGAAGTCAGCAGCGCCAGCCTGTTCCATCTGGCCTGGGCCCTGGTGCTGGGCAAGACCAGCGGCCGTGACGATGTGGTGTTCGGCACGGTGATGTTCGGTCGCCTGCTGGGCGCCGCCGAAGCAGCCACCGCCATGGGCCTGTTCATCAATACGTTGCCGTTGCGGGTGCGCCTGGCGGTGCCGGTGAGGCAGGCGCTGCGCGACACCCATGGGTTACTCAGCCGGTTGATCGCCCATGAGCACGCGCCCTTGGGCCTGGCCCAACGCTGCAGCGCGCTGCCCAACGGCACGGCGCTGTTCTCGGCGCTGCTCAACTACCGGCACAGCACGGCCCAGGGGCCTGCCCCGGTGCTCGATGGCATGCAGGTTCTGGGTGGTGAGGAACGCACCAACTATCCCTTCAACCTGTCGGTCGACGATCTGGGCGATGGGTTTTCGCTGAGCCTGCAAATCGATCCCCTGGTGGGCGCGGCCCCGGTGCTTGGCTGGCTGCAAACGGCCCTGGATAACCTGCTCGACGCGCTGGAAGACTCACCCCAGCGCCTGGCCTGCCATCTTTCGATACTCCCGGCGGCGGAGCGTGAGCAACTGCTGCGCACGTTCAACGCTACTGCCCGGCCGCTGCCCGAGCGGGACCTGTTGCACCTGGCCCTGGAACGTCAGGCCGAACACCAGCCCCAGGCCATCGCCGCGCGTTTCGACGCGGCCGATGGCGCCAGTCCGTTGACCTATGGAGCGCTCAACGCCCAGGCCAATCGCCTTGCCCACCTGTTGCTGGGCGCCGGCGTGCAGCCGGACAGCCGGGTAGCGATCTGCCTGGAGCGTGGCCCGCATCTGCTGGTCGCCCTGCTCGGCATCCTCAAGGCCGGCGCGGCCTATGTGCCGCTGGACCCGGCGTACCCGCGCGAGCGGCTGTCGCACATGCTCGAAGACAGCGCGCCCCAGGCGTTGCTGACGACCACCGCACTGCAAGCCAGCGTGACGGCGCCGGCGGGTTGCACCGCCCTGTGCCTGGATGATCCGCAGACCCAGGCCCGTCTGGCCGAGCAGCCGGCCGACAACCCGGACCCGGCGCGCCTGGGCCTGACTGGCGCGCACCTGGCCTACGTGATCTATACGTCGGGTTCCACCGGCCTGCCCAAGGGCGTGATGATCGAGCACCGCAATGCTTGCAACCTGTTGCACTGGGCGCTGCGCACCTTCAATGCCGAAAGCCTGCAAGACAGCCTGTTCGCCACCTCGATCAACTTCGACCTGGCGGTCTTCGAGTATTTCGTGCCCTTGGCCGCCGGTGCGACCCTGCACCTGGCCACCAATGCCCTGGCCCTGCTCGACCGTCCGGTGCCAGTCACCCTGATCAACAGCGTGCCCTCGGCGCTCGATGCGCTGGTGGGGGCCGCGGCGATCCCGGCCTCGACGCGAGTGGTCAACCTGGCCGGCGAACCACTCAAGCAGGGCCTGGTGCAAAGGATCTTCGACCACAGTGACGTGCAGCGCCTGTGCAACCTGTATGGACCATCGGAAACCACCACCTACTCGACCTGGGTCTCGATGGACCGCGCCGAAGGCTTTGTGCCGGGCATCGGTCGACCGCTGGACAACACCCAGGTCTACCTGCTCGATGCGCACCGGCAACTGGTGCCCCATGGCGTGGTGGGCGAGCTGTACATCGGCGGCGCCGGTGTCGCTCGGGGTTACCTGAACCGGCCGGCGCTGACCGAGGAACGTTTCCTCCCGGACCCGTTCGCAGCCCAGCCCGGCGCGCGGATGTACCGCACCGGCGACCTTGGTCGTTGGACCTTGGATGGGCAGTTGCTCTATTTGGGGCGCAACGACTTCCAGGTCAAGGTGCGCGGCTATCGTATCGAACTGGGCGAGATCGAAAGCGCCCTGGCGCGTGTTCCGGGGGTGCAGCACGCGGTGGTCGTGGCTCGTCAGGAGCCAAGCGGCGATGCGCGGCTGGTGGCGTATTGGGTGGCCCGGCCGGAAGCGGCGCCTGACGAGGCGATACTGCGCGACGCCCTGGCGGCGGTACTGCCCGAGTACATGCAACCCAGCGCCTACGTGGCCCTGCCCGTCCTGCCACTGACGCCCAACGGCAAGCTCGATCGCAGCGCGCTGCCGGCACCGGAACAGGCCGCCAGCGGACACTTCGAAGCGCCCATGGGGCCGCTGGAAAACCAACTGGCGACGATCTGGGGGCGCCTGTTGGGCCGGCCACGGATCGGCCGCGACGAGCATTTTTTCCAGGCCGGTGGCCACTCTCTGCTGGCGGTGCAATTGGTCTCCCAACTGCGTCAGCAATTGCGCGTCGAACTGCCCTTGGCCAATGTGTTCGATCACCCGACGCTGCAACGCCAGGCACGGGCCATCGAAGCCCTGGGCGCGGCCGGGCTCCACGGCGCGGCGCCGATCCCGGCTGGCCCACGGCCGGCGCGGCTGCCGTTGTCGTTTGCCCAACAACGCCTATGGTTCATCGCGCACCTGGATGCCCAGGCCAGCGCGGCCTACCACATGGCCGGAGGCCTGCGGCTGCGCGGCGAGCTGAATGAAGCGGCCCTGGGCGCCGCGCTGGCGCGCATCGTCGAGCGGCACGAAGCCTTGCGCAGCCGTTTTGTGTCCGACGGTGGCGAGCCGTGTCAGGTGGTGGATCCTGGGCATTCGCTGCTGATGCCATGCCTTGACCTGCGGGATCAGTCGCCAGCCCAGTTGCAGGCCCATTACACCGCTGAAGCCCAGGCGCCTTTCGATCTGGCCAGCGGCCCGCTGTTTCGCACCCGCCTGTTGCGCCTGGCCGAGCAGGAACACGTCCTGCTGGTGACCTTGCACCACATTGTCGGCGACGCCTGGTCCCTGGGCGTGCTGACCCGAGAGTTGAGCGAGCTGTACCGGGCTTTCAGCCGGGGGCAAGCCGATCCGTTGCCACCGCTGGCCATCCAGTACGCCGACTACGCCCTGTGGCAACGCTCCCCACGCCAGGCGCAACGCATCGCTGAGCAACTGAACTACTGGCGCACCCAACTGGCCGACGCGCCCCCTTCGTTGAACCTGGCCCTGGACCGGCCGCGCCCGGCCCGACAGGACTTCACCGGAGCCAGCCTGGAGCTGAGCATCGACGCCGCACTGGTGCGGTCCCTCAAGCACTTGAACGAACGCCACGGCACGACGTTGTTCATGACCGTGCTGGCCGCCTGGTCAGTGGTCCTTGGCCGGTTGTCGGGTCAGGATGACCTGGTCATCGGCTCGGTGCTGGCGAATCGCACCCGTGCCGAGGTCGAGCCGCTGATCGGCTTCTTCGTCAACACCCAGGCGTTGCGGGTGCGCCTCGACCGGGTCAGCCAGGTCGGCGAGCTGCTGGCCCAGGTACGGCGCACCGCGCTGGATGCCCAGGCCCATCAGGAGCTGGCTTTCGAGCAATTGGTGGAAGCCTTGAACCCGTCGCGTTCGTTGGCTCACAGTCCGATCTTCCAGGTCATGCTGGCCTGGCAGAATGCTCCGCAGCCGAGCCTGGCCCTGGGCGACCTGGAAGTGACCCCGCTGTCCACCGATGAGGACAGCGCCAAGTTCGACCTGACCCTGAACCTGTATGAGCGCGATGGCGCGATCGGCGGTCGGCTGACCTACGCCACGGCGCTGTTCGACCCCGGCACCGTGGAGCGTCACTGGCAGGCGCTGTGCGCCACGTTGCAGGCGATGGCCGAGAACGACCAGTTGCCGCTCCAGGCGCTGTCGATCCTCGGCGCGGACGAACGTCGGCAGGTGCTCCACGGATTCAATGAAACCACCCGCGATTACCCTGCCGACGAGCCCCTGCACCGTCTGTTCGAGGCCCAGGCCCAGCGCCGGCCCGACGCCACCGCGGTGCAGGACGGCGACCACTTGCTCAGTTACCGCCAGCTCGACCAACAGGCCGAGCAGCTGGCGCACTGGTTGGCCGAGCACGGCGTCACCCCGGGCGCCCGGGTCGCCCTGAGCCTTGCGCGCGGCCCGCGCTTGGTCACGGCGGTCCTGGCGATCCTGAAAAACGGCGCGACCTACGTGCCCATCGACACCGCCACCCCGCCGCAGCGTCAACGCGCGTTGCTGGACGACTGTGCCAGCGCCTGGCTGCTCTGTGAAAACCCGGACGCGCCGGTGCAAGGTACCGGCTACCAGATCTTGTGCCCTTGGGATCGCCTTGCGACCGCGGACGACCCCACCCCGCCGCGTCAGCCTGTCACAGTGTCGAGCGAAGCACCG
>NZ_JACNDD010000185.1:0-11933 GCF_017351395.1 Pseudomonas sp. FW305-28 | reverse complement strand
TACGGGTATTTTTCTCCGAGGATGCTCAGAATGAACGTCACCTTTGACTGTTCTTCCGTCTCGGCAAGATAGAGATAAGGCGAGCCCCGTAGCCTTAATCCCCCCACATGTTTTCTATTGGCTGTCATGAGCGAAATACGGCTGTGACCGGGTTTGATGGTTTTCGGCGTGAGGACATTCTGCTGAAAGTCGATAAGAGTAAAAAGTGTCGGCTTTTGAGTATTGGGATCCTGTGCGCCAAGTACTTCAAACCAACTTTTACTGAGCAGTTTGTTGTAGTGCTCGCCGGCGTTTTTCATGGTCAGCAGATAGCCACCCGCCGTATGCCGGAAATGCAGTCGCAAGGGCTCGCCACGCGTCTTCGGATCTTCGGCGCGCATGCCAAGCAGGTGTGAGTGGTCCTGGGTCTGGGGTTTGCCGGTATAAAATCCACCGCTGAAAGAACTGACGGTCGCCATCGCGGGTTTGCCATGCAGCCTTTCCAGTAGGTTGACGTGAGCGCTAAACATATCAAGTGTTGCATGAAAGGAATGTTCACTGTCCATGTGAATATTGACTCCTGTAAGGGTTGATTAAGTTTGGGGTGGGGCGAGCTGGATCTTATTGAGTTATTAGTCGCTTGTGGGGCTGCCTATATTGCAGGACGTTAAATGCTGGCTGGCGTTAGTTGTCTGGTCATATGTTATGCATGCCAATAAAAAAGGCCCGCATCTTTCGATGCGGGCCTTTTTGGCTACGTGTGGGCGAGCTGATTAAGCGCCGTATACCGGCAGCTTCTTGCAGATAGCCTTGACCTTCTCACGCACGGCGTCGATGACCGCTTCGTTGTTCAGGTCCGCCAGGATGTCGCAGATCCAGCCGGCCAGTTCCTTGCACTCGGCTTCCTTGAAGCCGCGAGTGGTCACGGCCGGGGTGCCGAAGCGCAGGCCCGAAGTGACGAACGGGGAGCGTGGGTCGTTGGGTACCGAGTTCTTGTTCACGGTGATGAACGCCTTGCCCAGCGCTGCGTCCGCGTCTTTGCCGGAGATGTCCTGCTTGATCAGCGAGAGCAGGAACAGGTGGTTTTCAGTACCGCCGGACACCACGTCGAAGCCGCGCTCGATGAACACGCCGGCCATGGCCTTGGCATTCTTCACCACTTGTTGCTGGTAAGCCTTGAACTCAGGCTGCAGCGCTTCCTTGAAGCAGATCGCCTTGGCTGCGATCACGTGCTCCAGCGGGCCACCCTGGGCGCCCGGGAAGACGGCGGAGTTCAGCTTCTTCTCGATGTCGGCGTTGGCGCGCGCCAGGATCAGGCCGCCACGTGGACCGCGCAGGGTCTTGTGGGTGGTGGTGGTGACCACGTCGGCGAACGGCACCGGGTTCGGGTACACGCCCGCGGCGACCAGGCCGGCCACGTGGGCCATGTCGACGAACAGGTAGGCACCGACCTTGTCGGCGATTGCGCGGAAACGCGGGAAGTCGAGGATCTGCGAGTAGGCGGAGAAACCGGCCACGATCATTTTCGGCTTGTGCTCGAGGGCCAGGCGCTCGACTTCGTCGTAGTCGATCAGGCCATTGCCGTCGATGCCGTACTGGATGGCGTTGTACAGCTTGCCGGAGGAGGAAACGCTGGCGCCGTGGGTCAGGTGACCGCCGTGGGCCAGGCTCATGCCCAGGATGGTGTCACCGGCCGACAGCAGCGCCAGGTACACGGCGGCGTTGGCTTGGGAACCGGCGTGCGGCTGGACGTTGGCGTAATCGGCGCCGAACAGTTCCTTGGCGCGGTCGATGGCCAGTTGCTCGACCACGTCGACGTACTCGCAACCACCGTAGTAGCGCTTGCCCGGGTAACCTTCGGCGTACTTGTTGGTCAGTACCGAGCCTTGAGCTTCCATCACCGCGGGGCTGGTGTAGTTTTCCGAAGCGATCAGCTCAATGTGCTCTTCCTGGCGCTGAGCTTCTTGCTCCATGGCGGCAAAGAGATCGGCGTCGTACTTGGCAATAGTCAAATCACGGCTGAACATGGCGGTCCTCAAGGATCGGGGCAGAAAAGGGGGGCATTCTACCTCAACCGGTTTTGGAAGGCATATGAAAGGGCGTCATGTCGCGGACGAATGGGATTCACGCGACATTCTGCGTAGCCTTGGCGGGCCCCATCGCGAGCAAGCTCGCTCCCACATTTGGACCTGCGTGCCCATCACCCTGTGGGAGCGAGCTTGCTCGCGATGAGGCCACTACAGGCACCGAAGAGCCTCAGTCGAGCATGAACAACGCATCATTGCTGAACTGCGCTTCGAACCGATTGGCCGGCATCGGCCGGCCGAACAGGTAGCCCTGGACTTCGTCGCAGCCGTGCTCGCGCAGGAAATCCAACTGCTCGTGGGTCTCGACGCCCTCGGCGATCACCGCCAGGTTGAGGCTGTGGGCCATGGCGATGATTGCCCGGGCGATCTGCGCATCCTGCTCGCCGGACGGCAGGCCGTCGACGAAGGTGCGGTCGATCTTCAGCACGTCGATGGGGAATTGCTTGAGGTAGTTGAGCGATGAATAACCGGTGCCGAAGTCATCGACGGCGATGCTCAGGCCCAGGTTTTTCAGCCCGGCGAGGATCTGCATCGCCTCGCTGACTTCGCGCATCAGGATACTTTCCGTCAGTTCCAGCTCCAGGCAGGCCGGGGGCAGGCCGGTGCTGCGCAGGATATTGGCGATGCGCGTGCCCAACTGGCCGTCGGAGAACTGCCGGGCCGAAATGTTGACCGAGACCTTCGGTACCCGGACCTTGGCCTGGTGCCAGGTCCTGAGTTGCCGGCAGGCTTCGGTGATGACCCAGTCGCCGACGTCCACCACCAGCCCGAGCTCTTCGAGTACCGGGATGAAATCCCCCGGCGGCACCAACCCACGTCGCGGATGGCGCCAGCGCAGCAGGGCTTCGGCGCCGGTCAAACGTTTGCCATCGCCGCTGAACTGCGGCTGGTAATACAGCACGAACTCGTTCTGCTCCAAGGCGTGGCGCAGGTCGCTTTCCAGCTCCAGGCGTTCCAGGGCGCTGGCGTTCATGTCGGCCTGGTAGAACTGGAAGTTGTTCTTGCCACGCTCCTTGGCGTGATACATGGCCGTGTCGGCGTTCTTCATCAACTGGCTCAGTTCGTTGCCATCCTGGGGGCTCAGGGCAATACCGATACTGGCGGTGACAAAGAACTCCCGGCCTTCGAGCACAAAGGGCCGGACCAGGCTGGCAAGGATCTGCTCGGCCACGGCAATTGCCCGGTTCAGCGCCGTTTCCCGGCTGGCGCGGGGTTGCAGCAGCAGGGTGAACTCGTCGCCGCCCATGCGCGCCACAGTGTCGTCGTCGGCGACGCAGCCGAGCAGGCGCGTGGCCATTTCCTTGAGCATCCGGTCGCCAGCGGCGTGGCCCAGGGAGTCGTTGATCGGCTTGAAGCGATCGAGGTCGAGGAACATCAGCACCACCCAGGTCTTCTGCCGCTCGGCCGATTGCAGCGCGGTGTGCAGGCGATCCTGGAACAGCGTGCGGTTGGGCAGGTGGGTCAGGGCGTCGTAGTAGGCCAGGCGATGGATACGCTGCTCGCTGGCCTTGCGTTCGCTGATGTCGCTGAAGAAGCACACATAGCTGGCCAGG
Organism: Pseudomonas sp. FW305-28; assembly: GCF_017351395.1. Taxonomy (NCBI): domain Bacteria; kingdom Pseudomonadati; phylum Pseudomonadota; class Gammaproteobacteria; order Pseudomonadales; family Pseudomonadaceae; genus Pseudomonas; species Pseudomonas sp. FW305-28. Next base: position 8,314 of record NZ_JACNDD010000185.1, on the reverse strand, counting down.
TCGCCTTCGTCGTCCAGCACGGCGGTGATGCCGACCCAGGCCGGGTAGTGTTCGCCATTGCGGCGCTTGAGCCAGACTTCGCCTTCCCAGGTGCTGTGCTGTTGCAACTGCTTGAGCACGTAGCGCAAGTGGGCTTCCTGTTGCTCGTCCACGGTCAGCATGTTGGGCAACTGGTCCAGCACTTGCGACACGGCATAACCGCTGACGCGACTGAAGGCTTCGTTGGCCTGGACAATGTAGCCGGCCGGGTCGGTGATCAGGATCGCCGAGGTCGAGTGCTCGAAGACCGTGGCGGCCATGCGCAGGTCTTTTTCGGCGCGACGCTGCTGGCTGATGTCGCGGCCAACGCCGAGCACGCCTTCGAACGCGCCGTGTTCATCCCACACCAGCACCAGTCGCAGCTCGATGGGGATCTTGCGCCCATCGGCGCGCAGGCAGTCGAACAGGAACAGCTGGGTCTGCATCTGGTTGCGCAGCTCGGCCAGATGCTCGGGCTTGTCCAGGGCCTTGCTGACGCGGTCCATCAGGCTGTAGATGCCGGTCAGTTGTTGTGGATTGGCGATGATCGATTGCCAGCCGTTCTGGAAAATCCAGTCGGCGGTGTAGCCCAGCACCGCTTGCACCGACGGGCTGACGTAGTTGAGCGAAAGCTTGTTGTCGGTGGAGAAGATCACGTCGCTGATGCTTTCGGCGAGCATCCGGTAGCGTTGCTCGCTGTCGCGCAGCGATTCGCTGGCCTCGATCTGCTCGGTGACGTCCTTGGCCACGCCGATGATCCGGGTCACCTGGTCATGCCGGTCACGGGCCAGTGCCTGTTCGCGAATATCGAAACAGCGCCATTTGCCATTGCGATGGCGAAAGCGCAATTGGCATTGCAACAGCTGCGTGTACCCGCCACGGCGTTGTTCCAGGCGCAGGTTGTGGTAGTGATCGGCGTCGTCGCTGTGCAGCAGGATTTCCCAGAAGTATTCGCCCATCTGGTGCAGTTCGGTGCGATCGTACCCCAGGGTCTGGCCCAGGTGATGGTTGCTGAAGATCATCCGCTGGCTGATGACATCCTGCACGTAGAGATGATCCGGAACGGTGCGCACCACGTCGGACCAGAAACCTTCGCGTTCGAGCAGCGAGAGTTCGATCAGCTTGCGGCTGGTGATGTCGCTGATGCTCAGGATGACCGCGTTGTAGTCGGGCTGTTTTTCCGGCAAGCGCAGCACCAGCCACAGGTGCTGGTCGCGGCCATGGGCGTCCTGGAGCTTGATTTCCAGTTCCAGTTGCTTGTGTTGGTCGAGCAGCGCTTCGAGCAGTTTCGAGCCGATGGGGTTGTTGTCTGGCGTGCCCTTGCCGACCAGCAACTGCCAAGCCTGGGCACAGGAGTCGACGTTGAGCAGTTTCAACGCCATCTGGTTGACCTCGGTGACGTGGACTTCCTGGCGCAATTGCTCGAGTTGGTGAGCGGTTCGCAGCCAGGCGCGCAATTGATCGCCATTGTGCAGGCCGACCCGCTCAAAAAAGGCCTTGAGCCCCGACAGGTCCAGCACGCACAGGGCCACGCCGGTGCCTTCGAAAATATCCTGGTAACGCCGTCGACCTTCGTGCAACTGCCGCTGGCGCCGGCGCATGTTCAAGAGCGCGATCACCGGCAACAACGAGAACGCCAGGCCCAGCAGGCACTTGCCGATGAAGGCCGGCAGCAGTTGCTCGATCACCTGGCGCCGGTCGAACAGCCCCCGCAGTTGCCAGTCGCTGCTGCTCAGGGGCACGGTCAGTACCGTATTTTCCAGGTCATCCGGCGACAGGTGGGTAGGGCTGATCGATGGCAGGCTCTCGTCGCGGCTGACGATCTGCTGGTTGAGGCGGTTTTCCACCAGCCACAGCGGGCGCAGCCCCACATCGGCTTGCTTGGTCAGGGTGGCGAAAAAATTCGGGGTCAGGCGCAGGGCCCAATAGCCACGGCTGCTGCCGCTGGCCTGGTGCAACAACAGATGCACCACGGAGCCGTCTTCGGCATTGCTGAAATAATGGGCCTGGGCCCGGCTGCGCCGCACCAGCTCACCCAGGTAGGCGGCGTCATGGCTGTCGGCGTCGCTGTCACTGAGCACCCGGCCGGAAGGGCTCAGCAGTGCCAGGCTGCGCAATTCGGGTAACGATTGCTGGAGTTTACGAACCAGGGCCTGCTGTTCGTCGGCACTTTGTGGCTGTTCGACGATCGGTAGCAGATTGAGGGCGATTTGCGCGTTCAGGGCCATGTTCAGGCTGACTTGCGCGGCGAGATCGGCGGTGTAGTCGATGGTGTATTGGCGCTGTTGCTGTTGGGTTTCACGCAGTTGGTCGAGCAGTTGCCAGAACAGCAAACCGAGCAACAGCAGCACCAGCGTGGCCAGCGCGCCCTTCAGTGTCCCGCGCAGGGGCGAGCCGGGCACGACAGCGGGTGCGCGAGGGGACAGGGGCGGAGTGACGTTGGACAAGCTGTAATCCTGCAGTTTGCTGGACTGGCGCGACGTGCACTATAAGCCGGACGCCCGAAGGGCGGCTAGCATGCCTTGACTTGTGGCAAAGTGCCAGCCCCTGGCGGCTGGACCTTGACCGACGGTTGAGGTAGCTTTGCCGGTCAAACAAGAGCGTTCCAGCTCCAGATTCCCAGGCTCTATCCGCCCGCAGGCATTGATGACCGTCAAGTGCCGGCGCCGCGCATGGCCTGGCTCGTTCTTTTCACCTGTCACTGACGCTAGGTTCACCATGGCTCAATACGTCTTCACCATGCATCGGCTGAGCAAAGTTGTTCCGCCGAAGCGGGAAATCCTGAAAAACATTTCATTGTCGTTCTTCCCCGGGGCCAAGATCGGCGTACTGGGTCTCAACGGCTCGGGTAAGTCCACGCTGCTGAAAATCATGGCCGGCGTCGATAACGAATTCGACGGTGAAGCCCGTCCGATGCCGGACCTGAACATCGGCTACCTGCCCCAGGAACCGCAACTGGACCCGAGCAAGACCGTGCGTGAAGTGGTCGAGGAAGCGGTCAGCGTGATCAAGGACGCCCAGGCGCGCCTCGACGAGGTCTATGCCGCCTACGCCGACCCGGATGCCGACTTCGACAAGCTGGCCGCCGAACAGGCCAAGCTCGAAGCGATCCTGCAGGCCAGCGACGGCCACAACCTGGATCGCCAGCTGGAAGTTGCCGCCGATGCACTGCGCCTGCCGGCCTGGGACGCGAAGGTCGAACACCTATCCGGTGGTGAAAAGCGCCGCGTGGCCTTGTGCCGCCTGCTGTTGTCGGCCCCGGACATGCTGCTGCTCGACGAGCCGACCAACCACTTGGACGCCGATTCCGTCGCCTGGCTCGAACACTTCCTGCATGACTTCCCGGGCACCGTGGTTGCGATCACGCACGACCGTTACTTCCTGGACAATGTCGCCGGCTGGATCCTGGAACTCGACCGCGGCGCAGGCATTCCGTACGAGGGCAACTATTCGGGCTGGCTGGAAGCCAAGTCCGATCGTCTGGCCCAGGAATCCAAGCAGCAGTCGGCTCATGAAAAAGCCATGAAGGAAGAACTGGAGTGGGTGCGCAAAGGCGCCAAGGCCCGCCAGTCCAAATCCAAGGCACGTCTGCAGCGCTTCGAGGAAATGCAGTCCCAGGAATTCCAGAAGCGCAGCGAAACCAACGAGATCTACATCCCGGCCGGTCCACGCCTGGGTGACAAGGTCATCGAGTTCAAGAACGTCACCAAGGGTTATGGCGACCGCGTGCTGATCGACAACCTGTCGTTCTCCATGCCCAAAGGTGCCATCGTCGGTGTGATCGGTGGTAACGGCGCGGGTAAATCCACGTTGTTCCGCATGCTGATGGGCAAGGAAACCCCGGATTCGGGCAGCATCGAAATCGGTGAAACCGTGCAACTGGCTTGCGTCGACCAGAGCCGCGAGGACCTGGACGGCAGCAAGACCGTGTTCCAGCAGATCTCCGACGGTTCCGACCAGATCCGCATCGGCAACTATGAAATCCCATCGCGCACTTACGTCGGCCGCTTCAACTTCAAGGGCGGCGACCAGCAGAAGTTCGTCAAGGACCTGTCCGGCGGTGAGCGCGGTCGCTTGCACCTGGCGTTGACCTTGAAGGAGGGCGGCAACGTCCTGCTGCTCGACGAACCGTCCAACGACCTCGACGTCGAAACCCTGCGCTCCCTGGAGGAAGCCTTGCTGGACTTCCCGGGCGCCGCCATTGTGATCTCCCACGATCGGTGGTTCCTCGACCGTGTGGCGACCCACATCCTGGCGTACGAAGACGACTCCCAAGCGGTATTCTTCGAAGGCAACTACACCGAATACGAAGCCGATCGCAAGAAACGCCTCGGCGAAGCGGCCGCCCAGCCGCATCGTGTACGGCACAAGAAACTGGCCTGATAGGGATCGGAAATGTGGGAGCGAGCTTGCTCGCGATGGCGGCGGGTCAGCGACATTGAAGTTGACTGATCCACCGCTATCGCGAGCGAGCTCGCTCCCACAGTTCTAGCCTACGTCTGCAGCGCGAAATCGAGCGAGAGTATGTTGGGGATCGTTGGATCGATCTCATACAGCAAGGCATAACCTGCCCCCGTAATGCCCGTCAGCAGGCTGACGTCGGGAACCCGACCGCTGTCGAGAAAGGGGCCTGCGAAAAACTGCCGGGCGACTTTGCCAAGGGCCTGCTTGACCCTGCTGATGCCCTCGGGGTTATTGGCGTGACGATACAAGTCATACAGGCAGATCAGATTGCCGAAATCGCCATGGCACAGGTTATAGCCATCGCCCAAGCCGTGCTGCCAAAGATTGTTCTCGCAACGCTGGATGTCGTCGAGCACCGTCTGCCGGGTGGTTTCGTCCAAGACCTCGCCCATCGACTTCATGAGTTGTCGCCTGGCGATGAGGATGCCGCCGTCTCCGTGACACCACTTGGTGGCATGGTCGACAGGGCCCAGGTCTCTCAGGTCCAGCCAGAAACCCTCTCGGCTCAAGCGATTTTCACCCTCCAGTACCTGGATGGCCAAGGGCACCAACGCCCCATCGCCGGTCACATCATAGGCTTTGCACAAGGCCAGGATGACGCCGGAGAGACCATGGGACAGGCCCGTTAAAATGACGGAGCGGTCATCGCGTCGAAGAAGCTGGCCTTCTTCGATCAGTATCTGGTCCTTTATGTAGGCAATCATGCGCCGAATGGCCGGCCGCACATCCGCTTGCGCCGATAACCCATGGATATTGGCCAGCAGCGTCACCGCACCACAACAGCCGCCCAGGAAGTCGAAATCGTAGTCTTCAGGGGGTACATCAATCAGTTGGGTCAGCAGGCTGGCAATTTTCTCATCGTGTTGTGAATCGCCGGTGATTTGGCGACGATTGATGAGCAGATAGAGATAAGAGCCCAGGCCATGATAGGCACTGACGGTCAGGTCGGCTTTGAAAAAGCCAAAGTGTTGTTCCAGTGAAGCCAGTACCTGATCCAGGAGCGACAGTAAGCGTGGTTTGCCGCTTACCTTGAACAGGCTCAGATAAAACAACCCAATCCCGGCGATACCGGAGTACAACCCATGATCCATGGGTGAAGGGTATTTTCCACGAGTCGTTGGGTGCGTATGGAACGCCAACCAACTGACGTCCGTTGCCGTTCCCTTGATCGCGAGTGCTTCGAGGCGGGAACTGATGCCGAGTATTGCGTCGAGTCGATCCGCTTGGGGCGCTTTTAGGGGGGCACGTGATGACGGCTGTCCGTTCGACTCCGGATACAGACACATTTCAAGCAGTGTGAGTTGTAATGCCCTGTCGGCTGCGGACAGATTGGCTATTTTCTGTAAGCAGCTTTTTATCGGGGGTTGTACTTTCGTCATGTCTATTGTTTCACCTTGGGCGCTCATCAACGCATTGGAATTGAGCGGCATGGTGAAACACGGAATGCTGGATCTTTGCAGGTCGGCTATTTCATGGCGTGGGATGCCCTTTGCTCGATAGGGCTCTTTCAAGTCTTTCCACAGGGTTGCAAGCAGAAGCTCCCGGTCCAACATGTTTTTCATGAAGCGTGGATGACGGCTCAGGCCGATCAAGTCCGCATAACGTTGAGAGTTTTTGAGCAATACGCGGGTTGATAATTCGCCTGCGGATTGCTCAAGCATCTGCATGATCGTGTGCCGATGCGTCAGCAGTTCGCCATACGCATATTCAAAGCCGTGGACAAGTTCGGCTTTATACGTTTCATGCCCCTTGCGTTCACCCTGCAAAAGCGGCAAATGCTTTTGCTGCAGAAGGTGTTCGAACTCGACTTTACGTAAATGGTAAAAGCCATCTTCGAAAACCAGGGTATGGCGGGTGGAAATGAATAGCGCTTGCCGAGTCAGCCCGCTCTGGTCGTTATTGGATTTTTGGGAAAAGGGTACGAAGCCGCTGGAGCACACCGACTGCTGGATCAATTTGAAGGTGTTGGACAGTGCGCTATCGAGTGGCAGTTCGAGTAACAGGTCGCTGGTGGACGCAGTGAACAAGCACTCAAGATCGATCATGACAGGGCTGCTGCCACACGCAATGATGTTCTCGTAATGGAAGTCGATGCCGTTGAGGGCATGAATGACGGCGATCTGTGCGCCCATCTTTTTATAGAACAGCGCCACGTCCGCTGCGTTGGCACAAGGCGTGTTGTCGACCTTTTCTATCCAGCTATGGCGCTCACGGCTGAGGATTCTTGGCGCGTGGATGGCAAAGCAATCCGCGCCTGTCCACTCACGTAGTTGTCCAAGCAGTTGATTGAAAAAAAGTGCTTCGCGGCTTGCCCGTGGCTTGTAGACCAATGAAATCGCGCAGACCTTAACCTGGCAGACCGTTTCGCCGCGACCGTGGGGGTCACCCAGGCCGAACTCGATGGCCTCGATTTTCCGGGACGGGATCGAGAATTCCGCCTCCAGTGCTTCAACATCGTCGGCGAAATCGAGAATGACCGCATAAAGGTAATTGAGAGTGTCTTCCAGCAAATCCAGCAGCAGTGTCGCCAGTACGGGATAGGATTCGAAAAATTTCAACAACGGCAATGTGCGCAGGTGTTCGTTGAATCCGTCCAGATCAAGGTCGTCGCCGTCGGCAATTTGCGTATTCAGAAAATGGACCAGGCTTTGTTCCGAGGTGCGTCCGACTCGGGCCAGGATATAGCGCTCAAGGCTTGCCAACAGGGCGGTTTCATCAATGTGCAGTGACGCTTTGGCGTAGCGCCCATCCGCCTTGAACGTGTCGATGAAATAAAGAAAAAAACGGTAGCCAAACCAATAAAAATTGTCTTTGCCGCTCATGGTCTCTGTGTCGACGTGAATGCTGTCAAGCCGAGTGAGCTTGTTCTTCAGGTCCATCAAGACGGTTTCGCCGTCGACAGGCAGGGACGGGTGGTTGATGGGCTCCTGGGCATACGACGCCAGTTGGTCCCTGTTCAACCCGAAATGATCCAGCAAGGCCTGATCATCAGCATGCAGGCGGGTCAGGTTGTTTTCAAAAAGGGCGATGTCGCCGTCGGAAGAGAATCTGTACCGGCCTCGCTGATTCAACTGCAAAGCGTTAACAAGCATGCCGTTGCTCCTGACATGGATAGAGCAGGCGTTGCCTGCTCTATGTTTATAGGTGTTGCCTGTTTCGATCAGTTGAAGGGCTTAACACCCGAGTGTCGAGCATTCCAGATTGGTGCACGTTCCAAAGGTGTTGCACTCCATCGTCGTTGCCAGGATCGACCCCGTGTTGTTGGTGGGGGCTTGGTAAGCGTCGAACTCGCCATAGACATCGCCGGACATGTTCAGGATTTGTTCGCTCATAGTGTTTTCCTCATCAGTTATCAAACATCAAGTACAGTCGGTTGGGCGCGAGTAAGCGCATCCGAACGGTAGGATGTTGATGATGTTGTTGTATAGGTGGGGTTAGGAAGTATCAAGGGCCTGTTGTGCAGGTCTACTTTGATGGGAAAGGATTTAGCATAAAAGAGCGGTGCAGTTTATGGTTCCGCATTCGACAATGGTCAGTGCTGCTGACTCGGAGCCGAGATCAGTTACCTGTTGGTAGAACTTGAAGTCGCTGTCGAAGTCACCTGACATTGCCAGTATTTGTTCGCTCATTAGTGCATCTCCTTTCTGTTTTTACAGTGCGCCGATTACGGTGCGGGAAAAACAGTAGCATGGTCCTTATTTAACGCAAACTTGTTGTTATGACCTCATGTTGCAGTTACATATGGCTACAGGCAAGTAACAGATTGTTGTCGGGTCTTGATGTTAGAAGCTTTAATCATGATTAAAGAAACCGGCAACATCATGGGAGGTCT
>NZ_JACNDD010000184.1:0-11969 GCF_017351395.1 Pseudomonas sp. FW305-28 | reverse complement strand
GGGGATTGGGTGAGTTCACCGCCAGAAACGGTTAACATCCCTCTCCTTCGTCTACCCTCACAGAACGGCGTACCGCCATCCATGTGGGCGTGATGCTTCGACATTCCTTGCCTTTCTCTATCGGAGATCTTCCATGCTCAAGCCTTCCCTGGCATTGGCCGCTGGTGTTGCCCTGTCGTTTTGCAGCTGGCTGGCGCAGGCCGCCGACACCCTGAAAGTCAGCGCGATTCCCGATGAGGCCCCGACCGAACTGCTGCGCAAGTTCAAGCCGCTGGGGGCTTACCTGGAACAGCAAACCGGCATGAAGGTCGAGTTCGTCCCCGTGAGCGACTACCCGGCCGTGGTCGAGGCATTGGCCACCGACCGGATCGACATGGCTTGGCTGGGGGGCTTCACCTTCGTCCAGGCGCGCCTGAAAACCGGCAACGCCATCCCGCTGGTCCAGCGCGAACAGGACGCCCAGTTCACCAGCAAATTCATCACCGCCGACCCCACCGTCAAGTCCCTGGCCGACCTCAAGGGCAAGACCTTCGCCTTCGGTTCGGTATCGTCGACATCGGGCAGTCTCATGCCGCGCTATTTCATGCTTCAGGACGGCATCAAGCCAGAGAGCTACTTCAGCCGCGTCGGCTATTCGGGCGCCCACGACGCCACCGTCGCCTGGGTCCAGGCCGGCAAAGTGGACGCCGGGGTACTGAACGCCAGCGTCTGGGAAAAACTGGTGGCGGCCGGCAAGGTCGACACGACCAAGGTCAAGGTCTTCGCCACTACCCCAGCCTACTTCGACTACAACTGGACAGTGCGCGGAACCCTCGACCCCGCGTTGGCGGCCAAGATCAAGGCGGCCTTCCTGGCCCTCGACCCGGCCAACCCGAAGGACAAGGAAATCCTCGACCTGCAAGCCGCCAGTCGCTTCATCGAAACCAAGCCTGAAAACTACAAGGGCATCGAGGAAGCCGCACGCGCCGCCGAACTGCTCAAATGACCCTGCAACTGACCCAGGTCAGCGTTACCCATGCCAACGGCGTCCAGGCGCTGCGTGGCGTGGACTTGCACATCGGCGCCGGCGAACAGGTCGCCATCATCGGCCCGTCCGGCGCCGGCAAGTCGAGCCTGCTCAACCTGCTGGCCACCGCCCTGCGCCCGGGACGTGGGGAGCTGCAGTTGCTTGGCGAACGCGCCTGGCAACTGTCGGCCCGCCAGCGTCAACGCCTGCGCGCGCGCATCGGCCTGATTCACCAATCGCCGCCCCTGCCGCCGCGCCAACGTGTGGTGACGGCGGTCCTGGCCGGAAAGCTCGGCCAGTGGGGCATCGGCAAAAGCCTGTTGAACCTGTTGCACCCGTTGGATATTCCAGGCGCCAGGGCGGCATTGGCCCAGTTGGACCTGGGCGACAAACTGTTCGCGCAATGCCAGCAGCTGTCCGGCGGACAACTGCAACGCGTGGGCATTGCCCGGGTGTTGTACCAGGCGCCGGAGGTGTTGCTGGCCGACGAACCGGTTTCGGCCATGGACCCGGTATTGGCCGAGCACACGCTTTCGGTGCTTTGCCGCCACGCCCGGGAACACAACGTCACCCTGGTCGCCAGCCTGCATGCGGTGGAACTGGCCTTGGCGCACTTTTCCCGGGTCATTGGCCTGCGGGACGGGCAGATCCTGTTCGACCTGCCAACCGAGGCGGTCGACCGTCCGTTGCTCGACACGCTCTACGCCAACGAACAGCTGCAGTCTTCACCAACAACGCCCCCCGCGTCCTTGAGCGTGCAGATTCCCCGATGCTGACACGCGATACCCGAGACCCCGCCACCCGCCCTCGCCTGCTGCTCAGTCTGCTGGCCCTGGTGTTGCTGTGGCCGGGCATCCAGTTCAGCGAATTGGACCTCGGCGTGCTGCTGGCGAGCGACAGCCAGAGCGAAATGGGCCGGTTCGTAGCGGCGTTCTGGCCGCCCGCCCATGGCGACGAATTCGTTGAACTGCTGTGGCAGGCCACCTTGCAGACGCTGGCGATCGCCACGGCCGGCATGGCCTTGGCGTTGCTGTTGGCGGTGCCCGCGAGCCTGCTGGCCAGCCGCGCCCTGTCGCTGTCGGCAGCCTCCCGCGCCGGCCATCCGGGCTATCGGGGCCAACTGCTGCGCTGGCCGGTACGCGGCTTGTTGATCTTCTTGCGCAGCGTGCCGGAAATCGTCTGGGCCTTGCTCTTCGTGCGCGCCGTCGGCCTCGGCCCAACGGCCGGGGTACTGGCGATTGCCATTACCTACAGCGGCATGCTGGGCAAGGTCTACGCGGAAATCTACGAATCGGTCGACCAGCGCCCGGCCCACGCGCTCTTGCAGTCCGGCAGCAGCCGGCTGGCGGCCTTCGGCTATGGGATCCTGCCCAATGTCGCGGCGGAACTGTTGTCGTACACGGTGTACCGCTGGGAATGTGCGATCCGCGCCTCGGTGGTGATGGGCTTCGTCGGCGCCGGAGGGCTGGGTCAGCAGATGGACCTGTCGCTGCGAATGTTCGCTGGCGGTGAAGTCGCCAGCCTGCTGCTGACGTTCCTGGCACTGGTGCTGCTCGCCGATCAACTCAGCCGCCTGCTGCGCTGGAGGCTGGCATGAATCGCCTGCTCAACGTGGTCATGGTCCTGTGCATCGGCGCGGCAGTCATCGCCTCGTTCGCCTACCTGGGCATCGACCTGGGCGAGCTCGGCGACAGCGGCAATCTGCAGCGGATGGGCGCTTATGCGCAGCGCTTTCTCAGCCCGGACCTGAGCCCCGGCCATCTGAAAGCAATCGGTCACGGCGCCCTGGAAACCCTGGCCATGTCCGCCCTCGGCACCCTGCTCGCGGCGGTACTCGGCCTGCTGTTGGCCTTGCCCGCGGCCGGACGCTTCGGCTGGCCTTTGCAGAGCGCGTCGCGCCTGGTGCTCAACGCCTTGCGCGCGGTTCCGGAGCTGGTCTGGGCCGCACTGATGGTCCTGGCCGCCGGGCTCGGCCCCAATGCCGGCACCCTGGCGCTCGCCCTGCACACCACCGGCGTACTCGGGCGCCTGTTCGCCGAGGCGTTGGAAAATACCCCTTCCGAACCGGCCGACGCCATCCGTTTGCAAGGCGGCAACGCCGTATTGGCGTTCTGCTACGGGACACTGCCCAACCTGCTGCCGCAACTGCTGGCCTACGTCCTGTATCGCTGGGAAAACAACATCCGCATGGCCAGCGTGCTCGGCTTTGTCGGTGCCGGAGGGCTTGGACAAATGCTCTATGTCAGCCTCAGCCTGTTCCAGGAGGCCCAGGGCAGCACGGTGATTCTGGCGATGCTGCTATTGGTGCTCGCCGTCGATACCTTGAGCGGCTGGAGTCGCCAGCGTTGGGTAAAGGCTTGATGGCTGTGCACAGCGACGAATATGGAATTGGTCATAAAGACCAAGATTCAGGTCTTTATGACCACGACGCATCCGAGTCAAAATAACCCAACAGACACCAACCCATTGACTGGCAAGGCATTATTAATTGGCACACTTTCTGATCAGGTCTTCTGCCCCTTTTGGCGAACCTAGGAAGAAAGCCACATGAGTAATGAATTCAAGCCTGGTCTTAGCGTAGTCACCGGTGCCAGTTCGGGTATTGGCCTGGCCGTCACCCAACGTTTGCTGGAGCACGGCTCCAACGTGATCGCGATGTCGCGACAGATCGGTGGCCTCGGCGAACTGGTCGAGCGGTTTGGCGACAGGCTGTCCTGGCTGCCCGGCGACGTGACACAGGCGACCGACCAGGCCAGGCTGGCACAACTGACCGCCTCCATCGGCCCTGTGGATTGCCTGGTACCCAATGCGGGAATCGCGCAACTGGCCGACGGCCTGGACCTGGCCGCTTTCGACAGGCAATGGGCCGTCAATGGCGCGGGCGCCCTCAATACCCTGAGCAGCCTGCGCGAGCACCTGGCAGCCGAGGCGTCCGTGGTGTTCATCGGCACGTTCCTCGAACAGGTCAGCTTCCCGGGGTTGGCCGCGTACATTGCATCGAAAGCGGCCTTGCGCGCGCAGATGCGCACCCTGGCCGTTGAACTGGCCCCCCTTGGCGTTCGCCTCAACATGGTTTCGCCGGGGCCTACCGCCACACCGATCTGGGGCACCCTGGGCCTCGATGCAGAGGCTCTGGGCTCGGTGGCGAGCACGGTCAAGCAACGATTGCTGGGTGGGCAATTCCTCGAACCTGGAGCCGTGGCAGATGTCATCCTGTTCCAATTGGGCCAGGGTGCACGGGGCGTGTATGGTCAGGACTGGGTGGTGGACAGCGGCTACACCTTGCGTTGATTGCGGCGAGTCCTGACTAGAAGAGACAGTATGTTTGGCTGAGCATGTAACCCTGTGGGAGCGAGCTTGCTCGCGATAGGGTCAGGTCAGTTAGCATCAATGTCGGCTGGGTCGCCGTCATCGCGAGCAAGCTCGCTCCCACAGGTCGTTCTTTCGTGCCGAGCGATGGGTCAACGGGTGATCACAGGTGCTGTCTCATTGGCTGAGATAACGCACTATCCCCACGCCTGTTCTGGGCAAGCCCAAAACCCACCCGGACACCACTATCTTGCCGTCGGTTTGCAAAGAGATACGCCTTGCCGTATCCAAACCACCCAGGTCCGTCATGACTCGACCGTGCAATCCAAACTCGGGATCTGGCGCGCCATTGGGGAGGAACCGCATCAACGTGAAATTGGAGGTTGCTGCGGTCCCCAAGGAGCCTCCCGCTGCAATGATTTTATTGTCCTGTTGAATAGCCACAGCGTGATTCTGAGCTTCGTAACCATGAAAACTAATAACAGCAGGTGCTCCGTGATTAAAAGTCTCGTCCAGACTTCCGTCAGGATTGATTCGCGTTGTCAGCGTATGGAACCCCTTTGACTCAATATCCGCAAAACCCACGGCCACGATTTTTCCATCCTGCTGCCGCTCGGCGGCAAAAATTTGCGCGAGTTGGCTGTTTTTTACTTCAATCGTAACAACGCCTTCCTCACCAAAAGAACGATCTGGTCGTCCATCACTCAGGTAGCGTGCAAACAACAAGGCCCCATTTTTTGCCCCGGCGAAAAGCAGGCGGCCATCCGGGAGTATGATCAGTGATGAGAAGTAAACCTTCCCAACAAACACCATGCCGGTTTCACCGAAAGTCGGGTCAAGTTCCCCTTTGCTGTCAAGTCGAAGGAGAACTTCATCATAGTTCTCATACCCCCTCACAACCCTTGCGACGAGGACGATTTTTCCGTCGGGCTGGATCGCTAGAAGATGAGCAATATCTTCGCCAATCGGCAAATCAATAATCACGCGCCCTTCCTTGCCAAAGGTGGTGTCCAGTTTTCCGTCAGGCAAGATTTTGAGAAGATAAAGTATCTCTTCAAATTGTTCCCCGACATTGCCAAATATAAACGCGTGATCATTGGGTTGGACGGTTAAGCCGACCTGCCCTACCTGGACGCCGGGAAAAATATTGAGACGTGTGATTCCATGGTCACCAAAAGAATCATCCATATCGCCATTACTCAAATGTCGCACCAAAACGACGTCATCGGCATTGGCGCCAGCCGATAATATTTTTCCGTCGCTGAGTAACTGTGATGTTCCTAAAAAACTGCCTTGGGCAAGAGTGAACACTACTTTTCCCTCGTCACCAAAGCTTGGGTCAAGATCACCCGCCGCTTTTGCTGCTTTTTGCGTAGTCATACCCGCTGCTCCTGAAGGAAAGGATGGGACTACAGGTATAGGGAAAGTGTTTTCGAGTCACTACTGTCAGAGTTGACAGCACTGACGAGCGGTTTTAAGCCCTCATCATCAACTCGCCCTGCGCATCCGCCTCCCCCTGCAACAACTCAACCAACCAATCGATAAACACCCGAACCCTGGGTGACAGCTGTCGGTGCGGCGGGTACACCGCTGAGATCGGCCACGTCGGCACGCCGTACTCGCTCAATACTTCGACCAGGCCGCCCTCGGCCAACTGCCGTTGCACGTGGTAACGCGGCACCTGGATCAAGCCGAATCCCGCTTCACAGGCCGTTACATAAGCGTCGGCGTTATTGACGGTCAACTCACTCGGCAATTGCATTTCGCGCCCCCGCCCCGCCACTTCGAATTCGAACGGGAAGAACCGTCCATTGCCAGAGGCAAAGCCGATGGCCTGGTGCGCCGGCAAATCCTCCAACCGGCGAGGCGTGCCGGCGCGAGCGAGGTAGTCGGGGCTGGCGCAGGTCAGCTGATGCAGCCGCACGATGGGGCGCGCGACCAACCCTTGATCAAGGACAGTGCCGGCGCGGATTGCACAATCCACGCCCTCGCGCTGCAGATGGACCTGGTGGTCATGCAAGCCCATGTCCAGTTGCAACGCCGGGTAGCGGCGATAGAAATCCGGCAGGCGCGGCAGGATCCAGGTGCAACCAAAGGCAATGGGCATGTCCACCTTCAAGGTGCCGCGCGGCTGGCTCCGTTGCACCGATAGCGAACTTTCCAGGTCATCGAGGTCGTCCAGCAACTGGCCGCAGCGCTGGTAATACGCTTCGCCGTCCAGTGTCGCGCGCACCTGGCGGGTGGTGCGCTGTAGCAACTGCACACCGAGGTGAGCTTCCAACTGCTGGATCAATAGGCTGACGGTGGCACGGGGTAACCCAAGGTCATCGGCCGCCTTGCCAAAACCGCCCAGCTCGACGATACGCCGGAACACTTGCATGGCCTGTAATCGGTCCACTGTCGCGCCTCATTATTTAGATATCCCGAATAGTTAAACCAATAATCGTGGATTTATCCAGGAAAGCCCTTGCTGGAGACTGCACAGGTCGTTCATTTCCAGGAGCTATCAGCATGAAGACCCGCCAACTCGGCCATCGCGGCCCTTACGTTTCCTCCATCGGCCTGGGCTGCATGGGCATGTCGGACTTCTACACCACGGGCGTGGACGAGGGAGAAGCGATTGCCACGCTCCACCGCGCCCTGGAATTGGGCGTGACACTGTTCGACACCGCCGACATGTACGGGCCGCATACCAATGAAGAGCTGCTCGGACGCGCCTTGCGAGGCAAGCGTGAACGCCTGTACCTGGCGAGCAAGTTCGGCCTGGTACGCAGCAGCGATCCCCATGCCCGCGGCGTCAACGGCCGCCCCGAATACGTCCGGCAATCGGTCGAAGGCAGCCTCAAGCGCCTCGCCACCGACTACCTCGACCTCTACTACCAGCACCGCATCGACCCTGAAGTGCCCGTCGAGGAAACCATCGGCGCCATGGCCGAGCTGGTCCAGGCCGGTAAAGTCCGCCATATCGGCATCTCGGAGGCCAGCGCCGAGACCATCCAACGGGCCCACGCCGTGCATCCACTGGCGGCGGTGCAAAGCGAATACTCGTTGTGGTCCCGCGAGCCTGAACACAATGGCGTGCTCGATACCTGCAAGCGCCTGGGCATTGCGTTCGTCGCCTACAGTCCCTTGGGCCGGGGCTTTCTGACCGGCGAGCTGAAATCACCGGAGGATTTTGCCGCCGATGACTATCGCCGCTTCAACCCACGCTTCCAGGCCGACAACTTCAAGCGCAACCTGGCGCTGGTCGAACGGGTCAAGGCCTTGGCCGCGGACAAGGGCATCAGCGCCTCGCAACTGGCCCTGGGTTGGGTATTGGCCCAGGGTGACCACGTCATCCCGATCCCGGGCACCAAGCAGCGCAAGTACCTGGAGAGCAATGTGGCGGCGGCTTCAGTGGTGTTGGGCGCTGATGAACTGGCCCATCTGGATGGGATTTTCGCAGGCGAAGGTGTGGTGGCGGGCGACCGATACCAGGCGCAGACGATGACGTTGTTGAACGGTTGATCCGTCGGCTGGGCTGTCGGTTTCGACAGGCCGGATTCAAGCAGGCGCCAGCCCAGCCGATAACCCTATCAATAATAGCCCCAGGCCTCGCCGGGCTCTGCCAGTTGCATAGGGTAATGATCAATGGGTTTGCCGCTGAATCGCCTGCTGATGTGGGGCGTCCTGATGTTCCTCGCTGCAAGCGCTTGCGCGGCAGAGCCCTCCCTGCGCATCGTGACGGAGGAGCTGCCGCCCTACAACATGACGCAGAACGGACGCGTGACCGGCATGAGCACCGAAGTGGTCCAGGCCGTGCTCAAGGAAGTCGGCATGGACGCGCCTATCCAGCCCATGCCCTGGGCCCGGGCCTACGAACTGGCGCTCAACGAAAGCAATGTGTTGATCTATTCGATCGTCCGTACGCCTGCACGCGAATCGCTTTTCCAGTGGGTGGGCACCATTGGCCCGACACAGTGGTACATCTACTCACTGGCGGACCGGCCGGTAAAACTCGACTCGCTGGCCGACGCCCATGGTCACCAGATCGCCACGGTCAATCAGGACGTGGGCGAGCAATACCTGGTCTCGAAGGGTTTCCGCATCGGCGAGGAATTGCAGTCGAGCACCAAGTACGAACACAACTACCGCAAGCTCAAGGTCGATCACGTGGAGCTGTGGATTTCCAACGAGCTCAACGCGCTGTACCTGACTCGCCAGAATGGCGAAGACCCGAACAAGGTGCTGATCCGCTCGCTGGCGCTTCCCGAACTGAGCAGCCCGGACGGCCTGAGCATGGCGTTCAGCCGCAAGACGCCGGCCGAAACGGTGGAAAAATTCCGCGCCGGCCTTGAGACCATCCGTCGCAATGGGGTCTACGACGCCATCCTGCGCAAATGGTTATGACATGGGGGCCCCTTTCCGCACGGCATCGTCCCAGCCACCACCGACCAAGGCGTTCAGCTCCCTGGGACGGCGCCTGGTACTGGCAACGCTGTTGTTCTGCCTGTTCTTTACCCTGGCGATGGTCACCTGGCGCACCTGGCTGGCCTGGGAAAACAACCTGGCGGAAATGAATTCGGAGCTGGCCCTGATCGATCAGGTGTTCCAGAACACCTTGGCCTACGCCATTTGGGAACTGGACCGTGAATCCCTGGACCAGCAAATCACCAGCGTTGCCGCGGCAGCCCCCGTGGGCCGCGTGGTGTTGAACATCCTGCGCCCCGGGCAAGCGCCGGAAGTCATCGAACTCAATCGATACGCCGTCGATCAATCGGGTGTGGTGCCGGTGCTGCATCGCCAGCTCATCGCCGAGCCCTACGCCGGGGCCCATGAGAAAGTCGGTGAGCTGACCATCGAAGGCGATAATAACCTGCTGTGGGAGCGTCTCTGGAGCGAAGCACGCAGCATCGTCATCACCCAGCTCATCCAGTCCCTGCTGCTGGCCGGGTTGGTCATGACCATGTTCAATCGCCTGGTGACCGTGCATGTGGTGCATATCGCCCGTCACCTGGGCGGACTCGCGCCGCATACCCTCAAGCATCACCTCAAGCTGCAACGGGCGGTGAATCGCCAGGACGAACTGGGCCTGCTGGAATTCCAGGTCAACGAACTCCAGGACAATCTGTACGCCCACCTCGAACGCCAGCATTCGGACGAACTGGCCCTGGCCGCCAGCCGCGATCAAATGGCCGAACTGGTGGAGGCACGCACTGCGGAACTGAAAGCGGCCAACCAATCGCTCGAAGCGCTGTCCCGTCACGATGCCTTGACGGGCCTGGCCAATCGTCGCTACTTCGACGAATTGAAGGAAATCGAGTTTCGCCGGGCAATCCGCCACAACACCCCGCTGGCCGTGCTCATGTGCGATGTCGATTTCTTCAAGATCTACAACGACACCTACGGCCACATGCAGGGCGACCTGTGCCTGAAAGAGATCGCAGAGACCCTGCGCAGCGTGTTCGGCCGCTCCGGCGAACTGACCGCCCGCGTAGGCGGCGAAGAGTTCGTCGTGGTCCTGCCCAATATCGACGCCGCACAGGCCTGCCAAGCGGCTCAACGCTTTCGCACCAGCCTGGCGGAACGCGAGCTGCCCCACAGCGGTTCCAAGGTCTCGCCTTTCGTCACCGTGAGCATCGGCGTTGCCGAGCTGGACCCGGAGACCATGGACCATTTCGATCAAGTGCTGCAACGCGCCGACCAGGCGCTGTACCGGGCCAAACACCAGGGACGCGACCGCGTTGCCCTGTAACGACCACCGCGCGCCATGAGGTCTGCATATGCACATTCGCCTGACACTCTGCTCATGCCTGCTACTCGCCTCGATCAGCCTGGCAAGCCACGCCGACACAATCGAAGTCGTTACCGAAGACTCGCTGTACGCCTATCAGCGTGACGACAAGGTCGTCGGGCCGGGCATTCGCATTGCCGAGGAAACACTGAGAAACGCGCAGCTCACCGACTACAGCCTGTCGCTGTACCCGTGGGCCCGGGCCTACGAAAAAGCGCTGCACGAGCCCAACGTACTGATCTTCCCGCTGGACCGCACCCCGGCCCGCGAGACGTTGTTCAAATGGGTGGGTGAAATACATCGGGTGGCGAGCCGGCTCTATAAACTGCGCGATAACCGCGACATCACCGTCAGCAGCCTCGAGGAGGCCAAGCAGTACAGCATCGGCGTGGTGCGAAACGACGCCAAGCAGATTTACCTGCAGCAGCGTGGGTTCACCCGGCTGGTCATCTCGGCCAACAACCACGACAACTTTCAGAAACTGCTCAATCGCCAGATCCAATTGCTGCCAATGCCGGAGAACACTGCGCGCCTGATGAGCCAGGATGCCCAAGTGGATTTCGCTTCGCTGGAAGAGGTCTATACCCTCGACGAACAACCCCACAGGGTCCACCTGGCCTTCAGCCTGAGCACACCGGATGAAGTCGTCGCCAAGGCCCAGCGCGCATTCGAAGAACTCAAGGCTTCCGGTGAAGTCGCACGCATCATGAACGAACAGCGGTAGACTCTGGGGGATCACACCGCAAGCAACGATGAGGTATGTCCCGATGAGTAAAGCGTCCTACGTTCCGCCCAAGGTCTGGAAAAATGACGCCCCGTCTGGCGGCCAGTTCGCCAGCATCAACCGCCCCATCGCCGGGCCGACCCATGACAAAACCTTGCCGGTTGGCAAGCATCCGCTGCAGCTCTATTCCCTGGCCACGCCCAACGGCGTGAAGGTGACCATCCTGCTGGAGGAACTGCTGGCGCTGGGTCATACGGGCGCGGAATACGATGCCTGGCTGATCCGCATCAACGAGGGCGACCAGTTCTCCAGCGGCTTCGTCGAGATCAACCCCAACTCCAAGATCCCGGCCCTGCTGGACCGCAGCGTGGAGCCCGCCATTCGGGTCTTCGAATCCGGCTCGATTCTGCTTTACCTGGCGGAAAAATTCGGCGCCTTCCTGCCCACCGATCCGGCGGGCCGCACCGAAACACTGAACTGGCTGTTCTGGCAGATGGGCTCTGCCCCGTACCTGGGCGGTGGCTTCGGGCATTTCTACGCGTATGCGCCGGAGAAACTCGAATACCCGATCAATCGCTTCACCATGGAAGCCAAGCGTCAACTCGACGTCCTGGACCGCCGCCTCGGCGAAAGCCAATACCTGGCAGGCAACGACTACACCATCGCCGACATCGCGGTCTGGCCCTGGTATGGCCAACTGGTGCGCAACAACGTATACGGCGCCGCCGAATTCCTCAGTGCCCACGAATACACCCATGTGCAGCGCTGGGCAGAAGACATTGCCAAGCGCCCCGCCGTCCTGCGCGGACAGCGGGTCAACCGCACGTGGGGGGATGAGGCGAGCCAGGTGCCGGAGCGGCATGGGGCTGGGGATTTGGGCTGAGGCCAGGTCGCACGCCGGCTCGGTGATGAACCTGGATTCCTCAACTGACACAGCCCCCTTGTGGGAGCGAGCTTGCTCGCGATGGCGGTGGATCAGCTGGCCTCGATGCTGGATGTGCCGACGTCTTCGCGAGCGAGCTCGCTCCCACATTGGATCGGGGGTGAACCTCAGTTTATCGACTGGCACCGCCCCCCTGTGGGAGCGAGCTTGCTCGCGATAGCGGTGGATCAGCTGGCCTCGATGCTGAATATGCCGACGTCATCGCGAGCAAGCT